>NZ_DBHKZK010000092.1:0-58253 GCF_057314735.1 Cardiobacterium sp. | reverse complement strand
AACCAAACCTGCTAATGAAATCATTATGTTATGGCCAATTGTAAACAGCGCCTAGCGCAACGAAAACCAGCGCTGCAACTCATCCGCCTCCAGCACTCCTTCCTTATGCGCGACAATCTTGCCATCACGGCCAATCAAATAACTGGTCGGCGTGCCGCTGACGCGGTAGCGTTCCGCCGTTACCCCCAGCTGGTCGGCGGCGACCGGCACTTTCAACTCGCGCCGCGTGGCGACCGCTTGCAGCGTCTTGCTGTCCGCGCCGTCAATATTCACCGCCAGAATATCCACCGCCTGCGGATGTGCCGCCTGCAAGCGCTGCATCTCCTGCAACTCCTGAATGCACATGCCGCAAGTCGCCGACCAAAACGTCAAAACCAGCGGCCGCGATGGATGCTCCGGCAGGCTGACCACTTCATCCTGCGGGCCAATGGCGACTATCGGCGGCGCGACCGCGCCCACCTCCGCCTTGGCGGTTTCCTCGTGATTACAGGCGGCGAGCAGCAGCGTGAGGGCGATAACAAACGATTTTTTCATGACAACCTCCGGGGTAATGGCGATGCGTGCGGCAAGACTATATAGGGCGTATTGGCAATTCGCTGAACAAGCCCCTCTCCCTCTGGGAGAGGGGGTTGGGTGAGGGCTGCGAATGTGAAAAATGCAAACATCTGTTCATAAACAACACTGCTCACCCCCTCCCCAACCCTCCCCCGCTGCGGGCTTCGCCCTGCGGGGGAGGGGGATGTTTCAATTGTCAGCACGCTAGCGGCTCGCATATAAATGCCGCTGTAAATCACGGATGGCGGCTTGATATTGCGCATTGCCGCCGAATAGGCCGATGATTTTCTTCGGCGTGCCGATACTTTTGAACGGCGCGTTGTTCAAAATCGCGGTTTCTTCGAGCGCGATGCCTTCGTTCATGTATTTGTCAAGCAGTGCGCTCAATACTTCGCGGCATTCGGTGCTGTATGCCTGCAAAAAGCCGTCTTTTTCCAGGCGACGGGCGCGCTCTTTGCGGGTCATGGCGGGGCGGTTGTAGGCAAGGTGCAGGATTAAATCGAAGGGGTCAATGCCTTCTGCCTCGCCGTAGGCTTCCTGCAACACGTCCAGCGGCAGCCCTTGTTCTGCCAGCGCGTCGAGTACCGCCCGCTTTCTGTCGGCGGCGTTCCATGCCTGCAAGAACACATCGAGCGTGGCGTATTCGTGCAGGATATTGCGTTTGCTGTAATCGGTGAGGCTTTCCACGATGAGCTTGCCGTTTTCGTCGAGAATTTCCACTCGCTCGCTTAATACGCAGACTTCCACGCCGCGCACGCGGATTTTTTTCCTGACTTCGCCTTCGCTGGGCGGTTCGAATTTCCCGCCATCTCCATTGCCGTCAATATCGCCATTGTCTGGCGTTTTTTCATCCTTTTCATCCGGCAGCCAATTATCGCCATCAATGACAAACGCTTCGTCATCATCGGTTATGGATTCGGGCAGGCCATCAAATTCGGGGTCGGCAAAGAGATTGGTGACATTGCGGAAATCCATGATGGTGAAATACTGCTTGCCGTAGTCATCGTTAATGCGTGTGCCGCGCCCGATAATTTGCTTGAATTCGGTCATCGACTTGATTTCATTATCGAGCACAATCAGCTTGCAGGTTTTGCAATCGACGCCGGTGGTCATCAATTTGGAAGTGGTAACAATTGCCGGATATTGCTCGTTCGGGTCGATAAAATTATCGAGCTGCGCTTTGCCCTCGGCATTGTCGCCGGTGATGCGCATGATGTAGCGCGGGTTGTCTTTGACCCGCTCGCGGTTTTCATTGATTAGCGCTTGGCGCATGCGCTCGGCGTGGTCAATATCGACGCAAAAAACAATGGTTTTGGCAAAAGGGTCGTTGTCGTCCAGCCATTGCGTAATGCGACGGGCAACCGCTCGCGTGCGCTCGTCAATGACGATGTATTTCTCAAACTCTTCGCGCAGGTAAAGGCGGTCTTCGATTTCTTCGCCGTCTATATCGGTTTTGCCTTTGGGCGGGCGCCAGCCTTCTAAATCTTTATCGAGGCCGACGCGAATCACTTTATAGGGCGCGAGAAAGCCGTCTTCGATGCCTTGTTTTAGGGAATAGATGTAAACCGGTTCGCCGAAATAGCCGATATTGCTCACCTCGCTACTTTCTTTTGGCGTGGCGGTCAAACCCAAATGGGTGGCTTGGCTAAAGTAATCCAAAATCCGCCGCCATTGGGATTCTTCGCGCGCGCTGCCGCGATGGCATTCATCCACCACAATCAAATCAAAGAATCCAGGCTGGAATTGGCGGAACGGCTCATTGCCTTCCTCGCCCGCCAATTGCTGATAGAGGCTCATATAAATTTCGTAAGCGCTATCGAGCGTTTTATTTTCCACCTTGGTAATGACTTTTTTGAACGGGCGGAAATCGTTTTGCATGGTCTGGTCAATCAAAATATTGCGGTCGGCGAGATAAAGCACCCGCTTTTTCAATTTGTTTTTCATCAGCCGCCAGATAATTTGAAAGGCGGTGTAGGTTTTGCCCGTGCCGGTTGCCATCACCAAAAGCACGCGCTGTTGCCCACCGCTAATGGCGGCAACGGTGCGGTCGATGGCGATGCGCTGGTAATAGCGCGGCGCGATTTGTCGGTCGCCGTCAAAATAATAATCAGAAAGTAGCGCGGTTTGCTGCGTGGCAGAAAGCGCGCTTTCGCCAGAAAAACGCGCCCACAGCGCCGCATAAGCGGGAAATTCGTCCATTGCCAATTCGCGCTCTGTGCCAGTCAAGCGGTCATGCTCCAAAAAGCCCTTGCCGTTACTGGTATAGGCAAAAGGAATATCCAAAATTTCGGCATATTCCAGCGCCTGCTGCATGCCGTCGCCCAACATCTTATCGCCGCGCTTGGCTTCGATAATTGCGAGCGGCGTGCGCCCGTTGGGCGCGGTCAAAATATAGTCGGCCTGTTTCTTTTTGCCTCGGCTGGCGTTTTTGCCGTGCACGGTAACCCGGCCGTCGGTAAAGCAATATTCCATAAAAATCTGTTCTTTTGTCCAGCCTGCCGCTTCTATGGCGGGGGTGATATGGCGATTTTTAATGTCTTCTTCGCTGAATATGGGCTGCTTCATGCGGCGTTCTCCAATGTGTCGATTTCTGCCAGTAATGTTTCGAGTTTGGCGACGATTTGCTGTTGTTCGCTTAGGGGTGGGAGGGGTATGGGCAAATCTTTTAGAGAATTTAAATATATTCCTTTTTGAGCTGTTCCTTTACTTACTAATGTCATTATTTCTAGTAAGAAAGGTGATTGTAAAAGGTAACTCAAATAAATAGAACTAATTAAGATAGGTTTAATAACTGCAACACTTCGTTGTAACGCAAATTTAGTATCGTCTTCTACGACTGCCGTACGTCCAATAGTTCCAACGATTGTTAGTAAAACGTCATTAGGATCAATTGATGTTCTTTTATTCTCAATTTCCCATTCTTCGTAACTTATCCAGCGATTAGCCGATGAGAATTGAATTTTTTGTTCAAATATATTTGCTGCACTAAGAATAGGTATTCCTGATACTCTTTTGGGCGGCGGGTTGTGAGAACCATCGGTAATTTTAGATGATATTTCCCCCAACCGCACCCACACCCAATTTTCAGGGATGGCAAAGGGGATTTCTTCTTCACTAATCACGGCAAGCGGTTTGTCTTTTTTCAGTTTGCCTGCTTTTTGTAATGCGGCTTTTTCTGCCTGGATGGCGGCGAACAGGTCGCGGGCGTTTTCGTTCGTTCTTTCGTTGAGTTCTCCCTGCACCGCCGCTTGTAGTAATGCCGCGCGCAGTTTTTTCGGGAAGGCGTTTTGTGCGGCAAGCAGGGCTTGTTCTTGCGCTTTTAGTTCGTCTATTTCGGTTAGCAGGTGGTTCAGTTTTGCGACGATTTGTTGTTGTTCGGTGAGGGGTGGTAGGGGGATAGGTATATTATGTAATTCTTCAACAGTAATACCTTTCACCGTTGCCCCTTTACCTTCCATTTTTAATGTGCGATAGAAGTGATAAAAGTATTTCTTGTTAATGGATTTAGAAAGGAATATAGCTCGTAAGTCTTGGTTAATTGCGACATCAATATCTGTTAAAGCAATTTTCCCTAATCCCATTCTCGTGCAAATAATAAATGTACCTTTAGGGATTAGATTTGCGCTGGAATTCTCTAATCCTTCTGTAGTAATGCTATCTATCGTTTTTGTCAGCACATCACAATTCAAATCTTTTACGCTTGCCCACGGAATTTTACCATTCCAATAACTCGGCTCTTGTTTGCTTGGTGTTCCACCACCGATATTTTGCAGGATTACATCCCCCAACCTCACCCAAACCCAATTTTCTGGAATGGCAAAGGGGATTTCTTCTTCGCTAATAGCAGCAAGCGGTTTGTCTTTTTTTAATTTGCCTGTTTTTTGTAAGGCGGCTTTTTCTGTCTGGATGGCGGCGAGCAGGTCGCGGGCGTTTTCGTTTGTTCTGTCGTTGAGTTTGCCTTCTATCGCTGCCTGCAAGACGGCGCGGCGCAGGTTGTCGGCGAGTTGCGGGGTGCGCATTTATTCGTCCTCCGCTGTCAGGTCGATGCCTATCAGGGCGCGGATGGTCGCCAGTTGTGCGTCGATGCGTTCGTTCAGGCGGTCGCGGGTTTGTTGGTAGTCGCGGATGGTGTCTGCGGGACTGAGGATTTCGGCTTCTTCGTTGGGGTAGCCGCAGAGGTCGAGGTTTACGCCGCCCGCCAGCAGTTCGGCTTTGTTGTAGGCGCGGGCTTTGTAGCTGCCTTCTTGTTCGTCTGCGATTTCGGTGCGGTTGTGCCACCAGGCGATGCAGTCGGCGAAATGTTCGAGTTGCATCGGTTTGGTTTTGGAAAAGGCTTTGCGGTCGGCGGGGATGTCCACGCGGTAGTACCAGAGCTGCTCACTCGGCGCTTCGCCTGCGGCGGGCTTGTCGAAAAAGAGGATGTTGGTGGTGATTGAGGTGTAGGGCGCAAAGACGCTTTTCGGCAGGCGGATGATGGTGTGCAGGTTGTAGTCTGTGAGCAGGCGGGTTTTGAGGGCGGTTTTGGCACCGTCGTTGCCGAAGAGGAAGCCGTCCGGGATGATGATGGCGGCGCGGCCGTGGGTTTTCAGGCGGTACATGGCAAGGGCGATAAAGAGGTCGGCGGTTTCGCTGCTGCGCAGTTCGGCGGGGAAGTTGTGCTTGATGATGTCTTGCTCGCTGCCGCCGTAGGGCGGGTTCATCAGGATGATGTCGTGGCGGTCGGCTTCGCGGTAGTCACGCACGTTTTGTTCGAGCGCGTTGCCGTGGCGGATGCGCGGGCTGTCGATGTCGTGCAATATCAGGTTGGTGATGGCCAAGAGGTGCGGCAGCGGTTTTTTTTCGACGCCGTAGAGGCTTTGGTTCAGGGTGGTGCGGTCTTGTACGGTTTTGACTTGCGGCTCGATGTGGTTCAGCGCAGAGACGAGGAAGCCGCCGGTGCCGCAGGCGAAGTCCGCCACGGTCTCGCCGAGGACGGGCGCAATCATTTGCACCATGAAGTCGGTGACGGCGCGCGGGGTGTAGAACTCGCCGGCGTTACCCGCGCTTTGTAGGCTTTTGAGGATGGTTTCGTAGATTTCGCCGAAGGCGTGGCGCTCTTTGCTGCTGTCAAAGTCGATGGCGTCGATTTCGTTGATGACTTTGCGCAGTTGCACACCGTCTTTCATGAAGTTTTTGGCATCCATGAAGACGTCGCGCACGATGCGTTGGCGCAGCGGGGTTTGTTCGTTGATGCGCAGGTTTTTTAGGGCGGGCATCAGCTCGGCATCGATGAAGTGCAGCAGGTCGTCGCCGGTGAGGGTGTTGCCGTCTTTGTGGTCGGTCGCCCAGTTTTGCCACTGGTAGACGGGCGGGATGATGGATTGGTAGTTTTCATCGATGATTGCCCAGTTTTCTTCTTTGTTGCCGTAGATCTTGAGGAAGAGTAGCCAGGTCATTTGTTCGATGCGCTGCGCATCGCCGTTGATGCCGGCGTCGGAACGCATGATGTTTTGGATGGTTTTGACGAAGGTGTTGAGGCTCATAGGTGTGTAACGGGTTGTTCAGATGTGGGTATTTTAGCGGGTTATGCGGTTTTTTTTTGTGGTGGTTTTTGGGGGACGGGTGCTGGTGTAGCTGCCGCTTTGTCGCTATACTGCGCGCCCCGTTTTGGGGCTAAATCATTAAACATACACAGGAAAAACTATGGATCGCAGATCATTCATCAGCGGCGCCGCCGCCGCCTCCCTCGCTTTCGCCGCCACCGCAGCCAGCGCCGAAGAACACAAGCACGAACACGCCCACGGCGCTGCCAACCCGAACGAAGCCGTGCTGAAAGCAACCGCCGCCTGCCTCGCCGCCGGTCGTGCCTGCCTCGCCCACTGCCTGCGCCTGCTCGCCGAAGGCGACAAGAGCCTCGGCGACTGCGCCAAAACCGTCAATCAAATGCTGGCGCTGTGCGACGCCACCAACAGCCTCGCCGCGCAACAGGCCGCATTGCTACCCGCCGTCGCCAAACTCTGCGCTGATGCCTGCAAACAGTGCGCCGAAGCCTGCAAGGCACACGCCGAGCACCACGCCGAGTGCAAGGCCTGCCTCGAAGCCTGCAACGACTGCGCCGAACAATGCGGCAAAATCGCTGCCTGATTGCCCCATTCGCAAAAAAGCCCGCCATCCGGCGGGCTTTTTCCCAACGAGAACCGCGATGACCACACCCGCCCTCACCATCCCGCTCACCGGCCGCGCCCTGATTGAAGCCTCTGCCGGCACCGGCAAAACCTGGACCCTCACCGGCATCATCCTGCGCCTGCTCATCGAAGGCGGCTACGAGCCGCGCGGTATCATCGCCACCACCTTCACCCGCAAGGCCGCGGCAGAAATGCAGCAGCGCGTCCAAAAGCGCCTGCACGCGCTGCGCGAAAACCTGAAAGCCATCGCCAGCGGCTACTTCCACGACGAAACCCTGCTGGCCGACGACGCCGGACTCGTCGCCCGCCTCGATGCCCTCATTACCGCCAGCGGCGGCGACGACATCAACCGCCACCTCATCGCCAACGCCGTCAAAAAACGCGGACTGAACGGCCTGATCGCGCTCTTTGCCCGCGTCGAAAGCCTGCAAGAACACCTCGACGAAATCTTCATCGGCACCATAGACAGCCTGTGCCAGCGCTGGCTGGCCGAATTTGCGCTGGAAACCGGCAACGACGAACGCCTGCAAATCAACGAAAACAGCCCCGCCCTCGAAGAAACCGTACACGACGCGCTGCGCCGCCTGCGCCACGCCGAATACCTCGCCGACCCGGACGCCTTCGCCCGCCGCATCGCCCAGGGCGCCCTGCATGACAGCGACGCCTACCTTGCCGCCGCACGCGAGGCGACCACCTACCGCGACGCCGAAATCAACAGCGACAACCCCAAAACCGACAGCGACGACTCCCCCGAAACCTACGACAGCGAACACCACGCCGCACTCGTCCAACAACTGCGTGCGCTGGACGCCGCCGTGATTGCCGACTGGCACGCCCTCATCACCGCGCCCGCCTTCATGGCTATCACCCGCAAAGATGCGGCATGGAAAGCACACACCGGCCACATCCCCACCCTGCTGCACCAACTGCGCGAAGAAACCCCGTTAGACACAGACACCACCGCAAAACTCGCCGAAGGCATCCTTGACCCCAAAATCAACAAAAGCAAAACCAACGACGCCCTCGCCGCCGCCTACAGCGCCCACCCCCTCACCACCCTCCTCCGCGACCTCCTCGCCGCACGCGACGCCCAACAACAACACCACGCCCACCGCGCCCGCCAAACCACCAAACAACTGCTTGACACCGTGCGCTACGAATACCCCGCCGCCCTCGAAGCGCGCGGCGAAACCACCTTCAGCGAAAAAACACGACGCATCAACCAGACCCTTGCCCACGACCGCCACGGCGCGAGCCTCGCCCGCTACATCATGCAGCGCTACCCGGTGATGCTGGTGGACGAATCACAAGACCTCAACGACGAACAGGCGACCCTGCTCGAACACACCTGGCTGCGCGACGACGCCGACCGCACCCGCACCTTCCTCCTCCTCGTCGGCGACCCCAAACAGGCCATCTACGCCTTCCGTGGCGGCGACGTCGCCAACTACAACCGCCTCAAACAACACTTCACCGCCGCCGAACAACACCGCCTCGACACCAACCGCCGCAGCAGCCCCCACCTCATCGCCGCGCTGAACGAACACTACCTCCAGGGCGACAACGCCCACCTCGGCGAGCACATCACCTACCACCGCGCCCAGGCCGCCAACCCCGCCCCCACCATCGTCAGCACCAGCGGCGCCCCCATCGCCCGGCCGATGCAGTGGTACCACAGCGGCACCAACAACGGCGAAGAAACCGACGCCATCGCCGCCCTCGTCGCCCACCTCCTCGCCGCCAACAGCCCTTGGGCGCGGCGCAACGCCGACGGCAGCCTCGCCCGAATCCGCCCCGGCGACATCCAAATCCTCACCCGCGGCAACGACAGCCTCGCCGAACTGCAAACCAAACTGCACGCCCGCCACATCGACAGCGAGCTCAACCACGACCGCAGCGTCTTTGGCGGCACCGTCGCCCGCACCTTCGCCGACCTGCTCGCCGCCATCGAACAACCCGACCAGCGCGACCGGCAAAACCGCCTCCTGAGCGGCCACTACTACGGCTACAGCCAGACAGAACTCGACCGCCTCGCCGCCATCGAACAAGGCAGCATCGCCGCCCGCCCCGACGAACTCACCCTCGCCGACCTGCGCGACGCCCTCGCCCGCGCCCAGGACGACTGGCAAAACCGGGGACTGCTCGCCGCCCTCAACCCGCTGCTCACCCACCGCAAACACAACATCTGGCAAACCCTGGCCAGCTACCCCGCGCCGGACAACCTGCGCCACCTGCTCGACCTGCGCCACATCCAGATCATCATCGCCGAACACGCGCCCGGCCAACGCCCGGCACAATTTGCCGCGTGGTGGCGCGACCAACTCGCCGCCCCGCCGGACGCCGACTGGGCCAAAGCCCCGCCGCTACCCGGCGACGACGCCGTGCGCCTGCTTACCATCCACAAAGCCAAAGGCCTCGAATCCCCCGTCACCATCCTCGCCACCGGCGGCGTACGCCGCGGCGGTGACAACCGCGCGCGCATCAAAACCTGGCGCTACCGCGACGGCGAGCGCATCCGCATCACCCTCGACAAACCCGAAGGCGCCATCGAAACCCGCATCAACACACAAGAAAACGACGAAAACCGCCGCCTGCTCTACGTCGGCCTCACCCGCGCCAAAAACCTGCTGCTCGTCGCCCACCGCGAAAAATATGGCATCGAAAGCACCGAAAAACTCTACCAAACCTACGCGCAAAACCCCGGTCAATGCCCGCACGCCGACGAAATCCCCATCTTCATCACCAATTCCCCCGCCGAACTACCCCCTCCCGCCGACCTGCCCCCCTCCCCCTGTGGGCGGGTACCCACGCAAAATGCGGCTGCATTTTGCGTGGGGCCCGGCGGAGGGGAAGGGGGTGGGGTTCGCCTGCATACCGCCAATGCCGAAACAACCACCGCACTACCCCCTCCCCCGCAGCGAAGCGCAGCGGGGGAGGGCTGGGGTGGGGGTAGCGCCAACATTCCCGGCACCGCCGCCGAAATAACCACCCCCCCAAAAACCTGGCGCACCCGCTTTCACGGCTGGCAACGCAGCAGCTTCAGCGCCCTCTTGCGCGACGCCATCGAACCCACCTCGCCCGACCTCGCCGACTACGCCATCGCCGAACACCAAACCGCGCCAGACGCCCCGGCAGACGCCGACATCCGCTACACCTACCCGCGCGGCACCGCCCCCGGCAGCGCCCTGCACGCCATCCTCGAACACACCCGCCCGGACCACCGCGACGACTGGCGCCGCCACCTCGACCACGAAAACCAACAATGGCAACTCGGCCTTGAGCCCGCCCAACTGGACGCCTGCGAAACCTGGCTCGACGCCATCTACCACAGCACCCTGCCGCAAAGCGGCATCACCCTCGGCGACAGCAAACGCGGCAACCACCGCAGCGAATACAACTTCACCCTCGGCGGCGACGACCGCGCGCCACTACCCGTCGCCCGCATCAACCGCCTCCTCACCGCCGCCGGGTACCCGCTCAACCTGCACCAACACCACCGCCACATCCGCTACATCCGCGGCGAAATCGACCACATCTACCAACACGACGGGCGCTACTACATCCTCGACTACAAAACCAACCACCTCGGCAACCACCCGGACGACTACACCCCCGCCAAAATCCGCGAAGCGATGAACGACCACCACTACTGGCTACAAGCCGCGCTGTACCAGGTCGCGCTGCATCGGCTGCTCAAAACCCGCCTGCCCGACTACGACCCCGCGCGCCACCTCGGCGGCATCGAATACCACTACCTGCGCGGCATCGACCCCGCGCACCCGACACACGGCACATACGGCTGGAACTACCCGCCCGACTTCATCGCCGAACTCGACCGCCTCCTCGGCAACAACCCCGACTGACCACCCCGCCATGCAACACCTCGCCCGATACCTCGCCCGCCAAAGCGGCCACCCCGAACACGGCGATCGCCTCGCCACCCTCCTCAGCGCACTACAAAACGCACACGACAACGGCGACACCCTCATCCGCCTTGACGCCGAACAGCGCGCCGCCGCTGACGCCCTCGCCACGACACCGCTGCTTGCCGACGACGACCGCACCGCGCCACTCACCCGTCGCGGCGACCGCCTCTGGATCAACCGCACCTACCAACAAGAAGCACGACTCGCCGCGATGATTCGCGCCCGCCTGGGCGACACCGCCCCGCCTGCCGCCACGAACACCACCCCTGCCGACGGCCTGCGCGAAGAACAACAAGCGGCCATCCGCCTCGCCCAAACCCGCCGACTCACCCTCATCAACGGCGGCCCCGGCACCGGAAAGACCTACACCATCGCCCGCCTCATCCGCGCCGAACAAGACGCTGCGGCAGACATCCGCATCGCCCTTGCCGCCCCCACCGGCAAAGCAGCAAAACGCATGGAAGAAAGCCTCGCCGCCGCGGGCATCAGCGGCCTGCCCGCACAAACCCTGCACCGCCTGCTCGGCATCGACAACAACGGCGAAGCGCAATACCACGCCAGCCGCCCGCTGCCGCACGACATCATCATCATCGACGAAGCCTCGATGCTCTCGCTCGAACTGGCACACGCGCTCATCGCCGCCACCGCCGCCGACACCCGCCTCATCCTGCTGGGCGACGCCGACCAGCTCGCCGCCGTCGAACCCGGCGCCATCCTGCACGACCTCAGCCACCACCCGGCACTACAACAACACCGCATCACCCTGCACGAAAGCCAACGCTTTGCCACCGACAGCGGCATCGGCCAACTCGCCGCCATCCTCGGCGCCGGCGAGGACCGCGGCGCGACGCTGCTCAAAGCACTCGAACCCTGCCGGCAGCCCATAACCACCGCCGCCGCTCCCCCCACCGAACTGCCCCCCTCCCCCTGTGGTCGGGTTCCCACGCAAAATGCGGTTGCATTTTGCGTGGGGCCCGGTGGAGGGGACGGGGGTGGAGTTTGCCCGCATACCGCCAATGCCGAAACGACCATTGAACCGCCCCCTCCCTCGCAGCGAAGCGCAGCGGGGGAGGGTTGGGGAGGGGGTAGCGCCAGCATTCCTGGCACCAGTACCGAAACGACCACCCCGGCGAGCCATCACGACACCATTCCCTTAACTACAACGAGCGCCCAACAATTAACCCCACCCCAACCCTCCCCCACAGGGGGAGGGAGTATATCCGTTGCGCCATCGCCAACCCTCACCAATCCGCCCACCGAACTGCTCCCTCCCTCGCAGCGAAGCGCAGCGGGGGAGGGCTGGGGAGGGGGTAGCGCCAGCATTCCTGGCACCACTGCCGAAACGCCCACCAGCGTAGGTCGGCCATTCATGGCCGACAACAAAAACGTCGGGCATAAATGCCCGACCTACGACACCATTGCCGATACCCAACAAACCGCCGCCAATCCGCCCACCGAACCGCCCCCTCCCCCGCAGCGAAGCGCAGCGGGGGAGGGCTGGGGAGGGGGTAGCGCCAGCATTCCCGGCACCACATCCCAAACAACCCCCATCCGCTGGTACCCCATCCCGGACGCCGCCCTCTACCGCGCCCTCATCGCCCCCTACCAGCCCTACCTCGAACAACTCCAAAGCGGCGCCGACCCGCAAACCCTCCTCAACGCCTACGACCAATACCGCATCCTCTGCGCCGGACACCACGGCGCACTCGGCACCCGCCGCATCAACGCCGCGCTGCGCCGCCTGCACCAACAAAAACAGCACGAAGACACCGGCCTAGACTACTACCACGGCCTGCCGCTGATGATCCTCGCGAACGACCACCGCCAACAACTCTACAACGGCGACACCGGCATCTGCCTCGACGACGGCAACGGCCTGCAACTGCACCTGCCCAACCACGCCCCCGTGCCGCTCGCCCGCCTCAACCGCGCCAGCCTTGCCGACGCCTACGCGCTCAGCATCCACAAATCCCAGGGCTCCGAATACCCGCACATCGCCCTCACCCTGGACGACCACGCCGAGCGCCTGCTCAGCCGCGAACTGCTCTACACCGGCATCACCCGCAGCAAAGGCCGGCTTGACCTCTACGCCAGCGAAACCGCCCTGCGCACCGCCGCCGACACCCCGACCCGTCGCAACACCGGCCTCGCCTGGCATCTGGAACATTCCGCGTAATGACGCTCACTCTGAAAAAATTCGCGCCCCTTTAGTTTGACCCCAGGAGAACAAAAATATGGCAAGAAAAAATTACTTCCTGTTGGCGCTGGGATTAACCGTTATTGGCAGTCTTATGATGGCGAACGGCATTAACCGGGTTCGCGTGCAAAATATACTGGAGAAACAGGGCATATCCGTGCAGGGGGAATTGCAGGCGGCAGAAATGAGTGGGGAAGACACCCTTCCTCCCAGAAGATTTTATAAATTGCACATAAATTATTTGGGACATCAGGGCAAATTTGGCGTCGATAGAGAAACCTTCAGGCGCTATACCCGTGACGGAAACATTGTGCCGGGTACGACGGTAGAAATTCTTTATCTGGAACAGAACCCGGAAACCGCCGAAGTCAAGGAAATGATGGGCAAATGGTTTTACCAATTTCCTGACGGGCCGGGAAGCCGCATTATTGTCGGCTCAATTTTTCTACTATCTGGTCTTGTGTCGTGGATACAATTTATTCAGAGAAGAATACGGAGGCGATGATTAATACCCATCCACGCCAATTATTTTCACAGCGCAGGACGGTTGAAATATAGCCATCCACCGAAAGTTTCAGACAAGACGCGCCGCTGAATGCAGTACGCCGTTGTACGGCGCGGGTTTCCCTAAAAAATGGCTCCTCTATTTTTCGGGTGCCCGGTCTGCGGCGCAACACCGTATGAGGCTTTCGGTGGATGGCTATAATTTCATAACTATCCATATGCGATACGACAGCAATTATTTGAATCTGCCGCAGAACAGCTCCCTCCCCCGTGGGGGAGGGCTGGGGTGGGGGCAGGGATACAAATTCCAAAAACCTGTCCCTTTGCCTGGTTTGGAAAGAGGTCTAATTAAGCAAGCGCCCTTGCGGCCTTATTCACCCGCACGCCATTTACCGTCTATCTGGATAAGCGGGATTTCATCATTCCGGCTTTCGCCGTTTTTGGTTTTGATGGTAATAAAGGCGTGGGCTTTGGTTTTGCCGTCGCTATAGGCGATGTCATTGACGGTAACGCTGTCGAGCCCCTGATTTTTTTCGGTCTGTTCGCGCATGACCTTGCCCGCCTGACGCATTTGCTCTTTCATGCCGTCTGCACTGAGGTGATGCTTTTGCAGAAATTCTGGCGAGGTGTATGTCCATGCGATGACTTGCTCAATGTCGCCATTCAGGGTTTCGGTGACATAGGCTTTGGCAAAGGTTTTGGGGTCGCTTTGTTTGTCGCTGCAAGCGCTGATGACAAGAGCGAACAGGGCAAGGGTCAGAATGCGCAGGGATTTTTTCATGGATGTCTCCGGAGATTCAGGCGGATTTGCCACGGGGATGATAGCGTATTGTGCCGTGGTATTGGTGATACGGAAAACGCCTCATGATGAGGCGCTTTGCAGTTTTTGCAGGACGGCGGTGTTGGGTTCGGGGAAGCGGTAATCGCTGATTTCCGCGCGCGTAACCCAGCGCCAGCGCTGACCTTCAAGACCTTGCGGGGCGATGTCCCGCGTCAGGCGGATGTGGTAGAAGTCGAGGACGACTTCCGCACCACGGCTGCCGTGGTAGTAGTGGGTGAGCGTTTCGTTGGCAAGGTCAAGGCCGAGTTCTTCGCGCAGCTCGCGCAACAGCGCCGCTTCGTGGCTTTCGCCGGGTTCGATTTTGCCGCCGGGAAATTCCCAATAGCCCGCCCAGGCTTTGTTCGGCGGGCGTTCGGCGATGAGGAGTTGGCCGTGCGGGTTTTCGATGATGGCGGCAACGACGGTGAGCGGTTTGTGGTTTGTCATTTCTGGGTCTCCATAATGTTCAGTATGCGGAAGCCGCGTAATCAGCCGTGCTGCAACGCTTGCCAGCGCTCCTGCAACACCTCCAGCTCCGCCAGCAGCAGCGCGCGCTGTTCTTCCAAATAATCCTGCAACGCCGCCTCGTCGGCAAAGCCCTGCAACAGCGCCCACGTCTCATCTGCGGCAATCGCGGCGATTTCCGCATTGAGCGCGTCAATACTGGCGCGCAACTCGCGGATACGCGCCTGCAACGCCTCGCGGTCGGTGAGCGCCTCGCTCGCGGCGGTAAACACCCCGCGCTGCAACTGCGCCAAAAACCGCTCCACCGCCGCCACATCCTTGCGCTTGTACGCCGCGCCCAACTCCTTGAACAGCGCCTCCGCCTGCGCCTTGAATTCCGCCGCGACCCGGTCGGGGTGGCACAAATGACAGGCGCGGCGATACGCCTTTTTCAGGCGGTCTTCCTCATCAGCATCCAGCTCGGCGACGGGCGGCTCGGCGGCTTGCGCTTCCTCGGACTGCGCCTTGTCGCGCTCAAAATCCTCGCGCTGCCGCTGCGCCTCGGCAAATTCCTCATACGCCGCCGCTTCCTCGTCATCCACTTCGTCCGCTGGCGCAGCCTCAAGCGCATCCAGCCAGTCACAATACTGGTCATAAAGGTCAAGCAACTCCGCCCGCTCGTCTGCCGCGTCCTCCCAATCTTCAACCTGCGCTGCGCTCTCCTCGTCTTCCGCCGTGGCATCCAGATAATCCGCATCCGCCTCGCGCTGATAGCCTTCCCTTTCCTCGGCATGACGCCGCGCGCGGCGCAGCTGCTGCCATTCCAGCCGCGCAATCGCCTCGCGCAGCGCGAAAATCTCCTGCAACGGCGCGCCGCAGCACGCCAAAAAATCCCGGCTGAAACGCTCCAGCCGCTCCTGCATCTCGTCGCGCTCCAGCGTCTGCGCGCTCACCAGCCGCTCCAGCCTGAGCACCGCCAATTCCTCATCCAGATGCACCACCAGCGCTGACTGCGCCGCAAGAAAGGCATTGATGCGCTGCATCGCGCGCGGGTAATGCCCCGACTCCAGCGCCTCGATAATCAGCGCCAGCACCGCCTGCGGCGTGGAGTTTGCCGGCAAATCCGCCAACGCAGCCCGCAAGGCGGGCAACTGCTGCGCAATCAGCGCCTCATCGGCAAGCGACATCGCCGCGCGGACAATCTCCAGCCGCTTGATCAACATTTGCATGGGCGGGATTCCGGGTTAGAAGGGGGGATTATCGTCATCATCGTCATCGGAGAAGAAAAAGTCGTTGTCATCGTCGTCGTCATCTTCGAGCAGGGATTTATCGTCCAGCCCTATTCTCAATGCACCATTGCGTTCGCGGTAGAGGCTTTTCAGGGAAGCGGGCAAGCTGCGCAGGGGATTTTCCGTGAATTTACAATTCAAGTGCAACAGCTACAAAAAAAGGCATCCATAAGCGATACTGCAAAAAACATCAAAACCTTGCAGGAGACCGCAAATGGATACCTACCGTCATATTACGCCCTTTGAGCGGGGTTGCATAATAGCTCTGCACGAGCTGGGCTACAGCCTCGCCGCCATCGCTACCATATTGAAGCGCCACAGGAGCACTATCTTGCGCGAGCTGAACCGCAACCGTTCCTTTGATGGAACTTACAGCGCCAGCAAGGCGCAGGAGCAATACGACAACCGGCGTCTGGTCTGCCACCGCAAGCGCAAGCTCAATGACCCGGAGCTTTTTGCCCTGGTCAAGGACAGGTTTCTGAAAGAGCACTGGTCGCCGGAGCAGATCCAGTACCGCCTGCGCCATGAAGGCAGTCCGCATTCCATCAGCTACGCGACCATCTACCGTGGCATTTATGCCGGGCGTTTCAACGACCCCGACTGGGTAAAAAGCGGCAAGCAAAGGCTGCGCCACCGTGGCAAGCAGCGTCGGCGCAAGGGCGACCCCACGCGCGACAACTTCCCTGTCGCGCATGAGCTGTCGGAACGTCCGCCAGAGGCGCAAGCACGGGCGCGCATCGGCGATTGGGAAGCCGACACCGTGGCAGGCGTGGTTGGCGGCGCGGTGTTGCTGACGCTGGTTGACCGCAAAAGCCGTTATCTGCACTGCGTGCGGCTGGAGAAGAAGACGGCAGACAACGTGAATGCCGGGATTTTCAAGGTGTTGGCAGGGCAGATAGTGCATAGCATCACGCCAGACCGTGGCAAGGAATTCGCGCGGCACGCGGTGGTAGCGGAGGCGCTGGGGGTGAAAATATACATCCCGCCGCCGTACCAGCCGTGGCAGCGCGGGACGAACGAGAACACCAACGGGCTGTTGCGCGAATATTTCCCGAAACATCAGGATATTGCCCAATATCCTGATGAGTACATCGAAAAAGCTGTGCTGGCGTTGAACAACCGCCCGCGCAAATGTTTGCAGTGGAGGACACCTTATGAAGTGTATTTTGATGAGGTGTTGCACTTGGTTTGACAATTCACCACATACACCTGAGTGCTCTATGTGTATGTAAACAGGGTTTCCGTACAGGCAGCGAGGTCGCCGCGAGTAACCCCACCCCAGCCCTCCCCCACGGGGGAGGGGGCTGATCGGCGGGTATTCGAGCGGCAGTTGACGTTTCCGGTGGGTAGTCGTAGGTCGGGCATTTATGCCCGACGTTTTTGTTGTCGGCCATGAATGGCCGACCTACGCTGGTGGCCGTTTCGGCAGTGGTACCGTGGGGCGCTACTCCCTCCCTAACCCTTTATAGCCATCCACCGAAAGCCTCATACTGTGTTGCGTCGCCTGACCGGGCACCCTAAAAAATGGCGGAGCCATTTTTTAGGGAAACCCGCGCCGTACAACCGCGTACTGTCTTCGGCGACGCGCCTTGTCTGAAACTTTCGGTGGATGACTATATCTCGCTCCGCGAGCAAATGCTTGTCGCACTACGCGCGAGCTGTTCCAGTCCCGCTGCGGGCTTCGCCCTGCGGGGGGAGGGGGATTTATGTGAAAAACCCCGCCGGAGCGGGGTTCAGGGTTATGCCAGTTTGCCGTGGCAGTCTTTCAGGCGTTTGCCGGAGCCGCAGGGACAGGGGTCGTTGCGTCCGGTTTTGGCGAGTTCTTCGGCGGTCGGTTCGCGTAGGCCGCTTTCTTCGCTGCTGTTGGCGCTGCCCTGGTAGCGGGCGTGAGCGAGTTCGGCGTCGTGTTGGCGTTGGGCTTGTTGTTGCATGGCTTCGGCTTCGTCCGCCGCGTTTTGTGCCTGGAACTGGATGTGTGCCATGACGCGCACGATTTCAAACTGGATGTGGTCGAGCAGGTCTTTGAACAGTTCAAAGGCTTCGCGCTGGTATTCGCGCTTCGGGTCTTTTTGGGCGCGTGAGCGCAGCCAGATGGCCTGGCGCAGCATATCCATCGTCGCCAGGTGTTGTTTCCACTGGGTGTCGATGGTTTGTAGCGCGATGTATTTTTCGACGCGGCGCATGATGTCGGCTCCGACCTGCGCTTCTTTTTCTTGCTGGATGTGTTCAAGGGTTTCGACCAGGCCGTCGGTGATTTGTTTGGCGCTCATGTTGGGGTTGGCTTGCAGCCAGTGGTTCTGGATGTCCACCGCCAGGCCAAATTCGTTGCGCAGCGCGGTTTCGAGGCCGGGGATGTCCCAGTTTTGTCGTACCTGGTCGTCGCTGATGTAGCGGCTGGCGAGGTTTTCCATGACGGTGTGGCGCATTCCGGCGATGAGTTCGGCGATGTTGTCGGCGTCCATGATGTTGGAACGCTGGGTGTAGATGACTTTGCGCTGTTCGTTGGCGACGTTGTCGTATTCGAGCAGGTTTTTGCGCGAGTCGAAGTTGTGCGCTTCTACTTTGCGCTGCGCGCCTTCGATTTGTTTGGAGACCATGCGCGATTCGATGGCTTCGTCTTCGCTCATGCCGAGGCGCTGCATCATGCTCGCCATGCGCTCGCCGGCGAAGATGCGGACGAGGTTGTCGTCGAGGGCGACGTAGAAGCGGCTGGAGCCGGGGTCGCCCTGGCGGCCGGAGCGGCCACGGAGCTGGTTGTCGATACGGCGCGATTCGTGGCGTTCGGCGCCAATGACGTGCAGGCCACCGGCGGCGATAACGGCTTCGTGGCGCTGTTGCCAGTCGTCGCGCACCGCCTGTTTGGCTTCTTCGGTCGCGTCTTTGCCGAGCGCGTTCAGTTCGCTGCGCAGTGAGCCGCCGAGGACGATGTCGGTACCGCGCCCTGCCATGTTGGTGGCTATCGTTACCTGGCCGGGGCGACCGGCCTGGGCGATGATTTCGGCTTCGCGCGCGTGTTGTTTGGCGTTCAACACGTTGTGTTCGATGCCGAGGTCGGTCAAAAGGCGCGAGACGAGTTCGGAGGTTTCGATGGAGGCGGTGCCGAGCAGTACCGGCTGGCCGCGTTCTTTGCATTCGCGCACGTCGGCGGCGATGGCGTCGTATTTGCCTTTTTGGTTGAGGTAGATGAGGTCGGTGTGGTCTTTGCGCTGTACCGGGCGGTTGGTGGGGATGACGACGGTTTCGAGGCCGTAGATGTCCTGGAATTCAAAGGCTTCGGTGTCGGCGGTACCGGTCATGCCCGCCAGTTTGTCGTAGAGGCGGAAGAAGTTTTGGTAGGTGATGGAGGCCAGCGTTTGGGTTTCTTGTTTGATCGGCACGCCTTCTTTGATTTCGATGGCCTGGTGCAGGCCGTCCGACCAGCGGCGACCGTCCATGGTGCGTCCGGTAAATTCGTCGACGATGACGACTTCGTTGTTGCGCACGATGTAGTCCACGTCTTTGTGGTAGAGGTGGTGCGCGCGCAGGCAGGCGTTCAGGTGGTGGAAGATGCCGAGGTTTTTCGGGTCGTAGAGGCTTTCGTCTGCGGCGAGCAGGCCGTGCTGGTGCAAGAGCGCTTCGAGGTGTTCGTGGCCGCTTTCGGTGAGGCCGACCTGTTTGATTTTTTCGTCGATGCTGAAGTCGCCGGGGCCGTCTTTTTCTTTTTGCGGCACGAGTTCGGGGACGAGGGTGTTCAGTTTTTCGTAGAGGCCGTTGTCGATGTCGGAGGCACCGGAGATGATGAGCGGGGTGCGCGCTTCGTCGATGAGGATGGAGTCCACTTCGTCCACGATGGCGTAGTTGAGTTCGCGTTGCAGGCGGTCTTCGGGGGCGAGCGCCATGTTGCTGCGCAGGTAGTCGAAGCCAAATTCGTTGTTGGTGCCGTAGGTGATGTCGCTGCGATATGCCGCCTGTTTGTCTTCTTGCGGCATGCCGGCGACGATGATGCCGGTGGTCATGCCGAGGAAGCCGTAGAGTTCGCCGAGTTCTTCACCGTCGCGGCGGGCGAGGTAGTCGTTGACGGTAACGACGTGTACGCCTTTGCCGGGCAGGGCGTTCAAGTA
Organism: Cardiobacterium sp.; assembly: GCF_057314735.1. Taxonomy (NCBI): domain Bacteria; kingdom Pseudomonadati; phylum Pseudomonadota; class Gammaproteobacteria; order Cardiobacteriales; family Cardiobacteriaceae; genus Cardiobacterium; species Cardiobacterium sp. The sequence goes on along the minus strand of NZ_DBHKZK010000092.1, from coordinate 38,254 downwards.
CACGGCAAGGGTGGCGACGAGGGTTTTGCCTTCGCCGGTGCGCATTTCGGCGATTTTGCCTTGGTGCAGGACGATGCCGCCTATCATCTGCACGTCGTAGTGGCGCAGGCCGAGGACGCGTTTGCTCGCTTCGCGCACGACGGCGAAGGCTTCGGGCAGGATGTGGTCGAGGGTTTCGCCTTTGGCGAGGCGTTCGCGGAATTCGGTGGTTTTCGCCTTGAGGGCGTCGTCGTCAAGCGCCTGGATTTGTGGTTCGAGGGCGTTGATTTTGGCGACGGTTTTGCGGTATTGCTTGATGAGTCGGTCGTTGCGGGAACCGAAAATTTTGGCTGCAAGGCTATTCCACATAAATGTTCTTCCTTTTGATTGGTTTGCGGCTTGGAAAGGCGCGCATGATACCGCAATTGCTGCGGTGCGGCGCAGGATTTGGCACGCTTTGCTATGATGGCGACGTTAGCGGATATGCGTCCGCCTTTGTTTTTATCAAGCACGCTCATGAAAAAACCTCTTGCCCCTGCGCGCGATTTTTTGCGCCCGCTGCTGCGCCAGCTGGATGTCGATACGACGTCGTCGCGCAATTATCAGAATCTGCTTTATGCCTGTCTGCCGGGCGAGTGGCGCAGCCGCGTCCTGCTTGGCAAGCAGGAGGGTTTGCAGTGGCAGTTGTGGGTGGCAAACGGCAGCGATGGCTATCAACTGCGCTTTTTGTTGAGCGAAGTTGAGGCGATGCTCGCGCAGAAATTGCCGCATCCGCCGAAGCTCAGCGTGGTGGTGCGCGCGGACGTGTGGGCGCAACAGCGCGCGCTACCCGCGACAGGCCGCCTCTATCCGCGTCATTATTACAGCGAGGCGGAAGCGGAGGCGGTGATTGAGGCTTTTATAGAGGGTCAGTTGCGCGGGAAATAGATAGTGGCGCAGGCGGGGACATTCGTGCAGGTCGGGCATTTGTGCCCGACTTTTTTATTGTCGGCCATGAATGGCCGACCTGCGGCGCTGAATTGCATTGGCGATAAAGTTACGGACGCTACCCCCTCCCCAACCCTTTCTCGCACTACGCGCGAGCTGTTCCAGTCCCGCTGCGGGCTTCGCCCTGCAGGGGAGGGGGATTCTGGCCTCAATCGCCATCCCAGCCGCCTGCCTGCCACAGTTTGCGGTACAGCCCGTTTTGTGCGAGTAGTTCGTCGTGGCTGCCGCTGGCGGCGACCTGGCCGTCGGCGAGGACGATGATTTGCTGCGCGCCGCTGATGGTGCTCAAGCGGTGGGTGATGACGATGACGGTTTTGTCTTTGACCAGCGCGTCGATGGCTTGTTGTACCGCGACTTCGCTTTCGGTATCGAGCGCGGCGGTGGGTTCGTCGAGGATGATGATTGGCGCGTTTTTCAGCAGGGCGCGGGCGATGCTGATGCGCTGTTTTTCGCCGCCGGAGAGTTTGCCGCCGATGTCGCCGACGCGGGTTTGGTAGCCGTCCGGCATCGCCATGATGAAGTCGTGGCAGCGCGCGGCGCGGGCGGTAGAGGGTTTGCAGGGGAATGCGGCGCAGGTGTTCGCCCATACGGCGGCGGGCGGCATCGCCCGCACGGGCGCAGTTGCCGTGGTAGTCGTAGTCTTGCGAGCGCCAGCGGAAGACGGCGGCGAGGGCAAAGAGTACGGTGAGCGCGGCCAGCCACAGCACGGCGCGGGCGTTTTTGCCGTCGCCCAGCGCGAGAAACAGCGGCAGCAGCAGCGCGAATCCCGCGCCTTGCAGGCAGGCGGCGGCGATGCTGTCGCGCAGGCAGCGTTTGAGGACGGGCGCCTGTTCGCCGGCGGCGGTGGCATGCTGACCATTCCGGCGCTATCGCTCGCCGGGTTGCCGACGGACGAGGCGCTTGCCACCACCAAACTGCAGGGTAGTTGCGGCACGCTGCTGGCAACCAGCTATTTCGTCAAACGCGACCAGATGCAATTTCGCCGCCTCTTGCCGGGCATCATCGCCTGCGCCATTGGCGCCGCCTGCGGCACGCTGACGGTGCAGTTTCTGCCGAAGGATTTGTTGCAAAAGGGGCTGCCGTTGCTGCTCGTGGCGGTGGCGCTGCTTTTTCTTTTCATGCCTGCGCTCGGTACGGTGGTGCATCAGGCGCGGCTGTCCTTTGCCGGCTTTGTCGCTGCCGCCGCTTTGCCGATTGGTTTTTACGACGGCTTTCTCGGCCCCGGTACGGGCAGTTTTTTTATGCTGGCGCTGATTTCCCTGCGCGGCTACACCCTGCAACAGGCGGCGATTGAGGCCAAAGCCTACAACGCCACCACCAATTTGGTTTCGCTGCTGGTTTTTCTCGCAGGCGGCAAAGTCGTCTGGACTGCGGGGCTTGCCATGGCGGTAGGACAACTACTCGGCGCGCGCCTCGCCGCCGGGCTGGTCATCAGCAAGGGCAATCGCCTGATTCGCCCGGCGGTGATTACGATGTCGCTCATCATGAGCGCGGTGTTGGCATACCGTTATTGGTTTTAGGGCTTATTTGCCGCCTCAATCGGTGGAATAGGTGGTCTCGCCGATATTGAGGGAATTCCTCTCGTTATTCCAAAAGAAGAAAAGCTCGCGCTCGGTCTTGCCATTCGGGTAGGTGAGTTCGATGGTGTAGCCGTCGATGTGGTAACGGCCGCCCGCGCCGGTACTGAAGTTTCCGCTGTGGGCAATCACGCCATCATCGCCCAGACCTGCGGTATTGGAATGAATGGTGCTGCGGCTGCTGTCGCTGAAGGTACCGTCGCGTTTGAAATTGATGGTGTCGAAGCTGGCAAAGCTGCTGTAGTAGGTGCCGCCGGAGGAGTAGTGGGTGTAACTGCCTTCGATGGTCTCGCCGGTTTTGGCAGGCGCGCGCGCGACGCCTTCCAGTTCCTGCCATTCGCCGTCTTTCTGGATCTCGTAACCATCGCCCTTTCTGCGCCAGGCGTACCATTTGTCGGGCTCGTGCTGGCGCGAGGCGGCAACGTCAAAATCGGCGGGGCTGACCGGCAAGTCTTTATACGCCTGACCGTCTTTCAGAAGCAGCCAGATGTCGTGCTCAAGGGTAACGCCAATGCCGCTGTAGTCGTTGTAAACGTGGTTGTAGAGCGCTTCGATGTCGCCAAGCGCTACGCCTTTGCCCGGTGCAGTAACCCATTTGAAGCGGCGCGCTTCGGCATCATCGGCAGCCTGCTGTGTCGGCGAGGCGTTTTTCGCCGCGCCCTGGTATTGGCAGACGTTGATGAAGTTGTCGCCAATATTCTGCCCGTAGATGCCCAATTCGCCGTCTTTGTGCCGGAAGAAGAAGGCGATTTCTTTGGTTTCACCATCCGAGTTTTCGTAATTGTACAAAAAATGCTTGCTGCTAATATTGATACGACCGTCGTTCTCGTATCGGAATTCGCCGGTCTGATCCTTAAATCCGCTGATACGGTATTCACCATTCTCATAAAGCGAAAGAGTAAATTGCGCACCGCCATCAATCTGTACCTTGCATTGATAGTCACCAAAAACCAGGTCGCCACCGGGCGTCAGCCCATCTATTTTGAATTGCCGCATAAAGGCTTCGCCATGCCTGACACCGCCTTTGACGTTGCCGCTGCTGCCCGTGCTGCTGGCAGTTGACGTGCTGCTGCTCGCTGTGCTGGCGCTGCTACTGCTTGCCGTGCTGCTCGCGGGCGTACTTGCCGCACCGCCTTGGTCTTCCAAATATTGCGCGGCAATCAGCGCGGTGATGGTTTTTTGGTGGCGCTGCAAGAGTTCGGCATCTTTTTCCGTCTGGAAATCAATGATGCGCATTTTGTCGTTGCCGACCGGATAGACGGTGAGATTGGCAAGAATGCTTTTGCCCTGATACTCGACTTCAAGCGAGAGCGTGGCGATGTTGCCGCTTTCTTCAACTTCGCCGCGCTGGACGATGGTCATGCCACTGCTGTTTATAGCGTCGGCAAAGAGGTTCAATACTTGCGCCGGGCTGCCTTGCCCCGCTATCAGGTCGGAGATTTCGACACCAATTTCGCGCCCTTCTTCATTTTTGGGGCTGTATATAGCGCCGCTTGGCATGCTTTTGCGCTCCCAGCCGGGCGGGGTGTCGATAGCGGCGGCGTGCTGGCTGGCAAGAACGGTGCCGATAATTAAAGCGAGGGGACGAGTTTTCATGATAGTTCCTTATGGTTAGTGGCTTGCGCCGATTTGCCAGTTTTGCGCGGTTTGGCTCGCCTGCCAGAGGCGGGCGTAGCGGCCGTTTTGCGCGATAAGACTGGCGTGGTCGCCTTGTTCGACCAGTTGCCCATGGTCGAAGACGAGAATCTGCGTGGCGTGGCGGATGGTGGCGAGGCGGTGGGCAATCATCAGCACGGTTTTGTCCTGCATCAACGCCGCCAGCGCGCGCATCAAGAGCGCTTCGTTTTCGGCGTCGGCAAAGGCGGTCGCTTCGTCAAGGATGAGGATGGGGCGGTTTTGCAGGATAGCGCGGGCGATGGTGATGCGCTGGCGTTCACCGCCGGAGAGGGTGGCGCCGCGTTCGCCGACGGCAGTTTGGTAGCCATCCGGCAGCGTCATGATGAAGTCGTGGCATTGCGCGGCACGCGCGGCGGCTTCTACTTCGGCGTCGCTGGCGTCGGGCGTGCCGAGGCGGATGTTGTCGGCAATGGTGCCGCTGAAGAGGAAGTTGTCCTGAAAAACGAAGGCGACTTGTGCCATCAGCGCTTCCGGGGCGAGGTGGCGGATGTCGGCGCCGCCAATGCGGATTTCGCCGCTGTCGGCGTCCCAAAAGCGCGGAATGAGGCGGGCGACGGTGGTTTTGCCCGCGCCCGAACTGCCAACCAGCGCGGTCAGGCTGCCCGCCGGCGCGGTGAAGCTGATGTCGGTCAGCGCGTTTTTTTCGCGGCCGGGGTAGCGGAAATTGACTTGATGGAAGCTGACGCTGGCGTCTTTTGGCGTTTGCGGCGGCGCAAGCACCGGCAGCACCGGCGCGTCCAGCACTTCGATGATGCGTTCGGCGCTGATTTTACCCTGCTCAATCAGGTGGTAGAGCGAGATGTAGGGCAAGAGCGCTTCCGCCATGCCGGTGCCGATGAGCAGCACGGCGAGCCAGGTGGCAAAGGGCAGCGCGTCCTCCTGCCACCAGTAGAAACCCGCCCAGAGCAGCACGACCAGGGTCGGCATCGGGTTCAGTATCAGCATGCCGCTGCGCGCCGAGCCGCCGACCGAGCGATACCAGCCGATGAGCATGGCGAGGTAGTTATCCAGCGCGCGCTGGTAGCGGCCGAAGCTGGTTTCGCCGCCGTCGAAGGTGCGCACTACCGGCATCGCCTGTACGAATTCGACCACGGCAACGTTCACCTGCTCGCGCGCGGCGTTGTAGGCGGCGGTGGACTCGCCCGCGCCGCGCATGACGAGGCCGAATATCACCATGCCGACAGCCAGCACAGCAGCGGCAACCAGAGCAAGGCGCCAATCGACAACGAGCAGCACGACAAAGGCAATCAGCGGCGCGGCGTAGGCGCGGGCGTAAAGCGGCGTGCTGTCGGCAACGAAAACGTGCAGACCGCGCACGTCGTCCTGCATTACCTTGGTCAGCGCCGCCGCGCCCCGGTCGTGCAGGAAACCGAGCGAGACTTGCGCCAGGCGTTCGGCAAGTTGGCTGCGCAGCAGGGTTTCTAAGCGAAAAGCGGCAAGATGCGAGACGCGGAAGGCGTAGCCGCGCAGGGCAAAGGCAGCGAGGGTGAGCGCGACCAGCAGCGCGGCGGCAAACCCGTTGGCGCGCCCAGCGAGCAGGTCTTTGAGCATATGCGCCATCAGCAGCAACGCGGCGGTGCCGAAGGCAATGGCGGCAGTGGAAATCATCATCGCGCGGCGGATTTGCGGGCGCACCGGGTCGATGATGCGCCAGGGAGAGGGGTTGGACATGGCGGCGGCTCCTGTCAAAGGGTCGGGAAAATGATAGCGGATTTTATCCGGGGCGGCGGGGAAGTCCTTTTACATACACTTGAGCGCTCAAGGTGTATGTAAACGGAGGGTGGAGCTTGCCCCACCGCGCTGACACGGCTGTGGGAACGAATGCTGCGCTACCCTCTCCCCCACCGCCTGCAATACGGAAACAAATGCCGAAACCCGCGCTGTTCTGCCCCCTCCCCCCCTGTGGGACAAGCATTGCTCGCGTAGCGAGAGATGGTCTTTTGATTCATCAACAATATCGCTCACCCCCACCCCGTCCCTCCCCCGCTGCGGGCTTTGCCCTGCGGGGGAGGGGGAAATCTGCGCCTTGTCTGAAACTCTCGGTGAACGGCTATATTTCAGGGCGGCGGGGAAGTCCGTTTACATACACCTTTCCCGCTACCCTGTATGTAAATGTAGGACGGGGCTTGCCCCACCGCGCTGACACGGCTGTGGGTGGGAACGAATGCTGCGCTACCCTCTCCCCCACCGCGTGCAATACGGGAACAAATGCCGAAATCCGCGCCGTTCTGCCCCCTCCCCCGGTGGGGGAGGGTCGGGGTGGGGTTAAGTATTACTGCCGCCGATGTTGTTTCGGTGCGGTGAGTCAAGACCCACCCTACAACCACCAGCCAGCATCGTGCGAGAGATACCTGACCGCCTGAAGCCGTTTGCCTTTTAGAACCTGTTTAGAGTCTGCGGGTAAAAGCGAAATTCCCCCTCCCCCGCAGGGCGAAGCCCGCAGCGGGGGAGGGCCGGGGTGGGGGTAGCGATATTATCGACAAACCGAAATTCTGCTTTTTCAATTATTTGCTGCCCTCACCCCAGCCCTTTCTCTTGCTTGCGGAGCAAGAGAGAGACGTTAGGCGGTAGCCGCAGTATAGCCGTCCACCGAAAGTTTCAGACAAGGCGCGCCATTAAAGGCAGTACGCGGTTGTACGGTGCGGGCACCCTAAAAAATGGCTATGCCATTTTTTAGGAAACCCGGTCAGCGGAGCAACACAGTATGAGGCTTTTTGTGGATGGCTATAGTTGTTACCGGGATTTCCGTCCGCAGTAAGACGGGGCAGATTCGGATGCCGTTTTTGCTTCGGTGATAGCATGAATGCCTCTACCCCCACCCTACCCTCCCCCGCTGCGGGCTTCGCCCTGCGGGGGAGGGGGAAATCGGCGCACCTTGTACAGAACTTTGTGAGTATCGCGATAAATCCCCACCCGCCAGAGCGGGGATAATTTGAAAACCGCCAGACGGCTCGCGTTAAAATAGCCGCCGATTTTTAACCTTACGGAGCATCCATGCGCAGCGAACGTGTCTGGTTCGGCTTTTTCGTCCTCCTCGCCCTTACCCTCAACTTCGGCTTTGTCTATGGCGACATTAGCAACCCCGAACACCACGACAAACTCGAACTCTTCTTCGCCTTTATCGTCAGCATCGTCTGCACCATCCTCAAATTCGGCGACCGCTCCCATCTCGGCTCGCTAATGCTGGCGACCAGCCTCGTTGCCGACGTGCAACTGCTCGGCGCCGTCTTCTCCTGGACCTTCAGCGTCTCCCTGCTCGAAGCCAGCACGATGGCGACCATTGTCTCCTTCACCGCAGGCGCGCTCGTCGCCAACCTCGTCTCGGTCACACTCGTCGTCATCGAAGCCGCAACGCTGCGCCGCTGATGAACGAAGTCGTCTATCTCATCCTGCGGCAAATGCGCCGCCCGGCACTCATCCTGCTGGGGACGTATTCGCTCGCCATCCTCGGCATCACCCTCATCCCGGCGGTCAATGCCGACGGCGAACTCACCTACCTCACCCTCTTTCAGGCCTTCTACTGGGTCAGCTACACCGCCACCACCATCGGCTACGGCGAATTGCCGCTCGCCTTTTCCGAATGGCAGCGGATGTGGGTCGTCGTCAGCATCTACTACACCGTCCCCGCTTGGTTCTACGCCATCGGGAAAGTCATCGCCCTCTTGCAAGACCCCACCTTCCAGCACGCGCTCAGCGAAAGCCGCTTCGCCCGGCAAGTCGCCAAACAGCGGCGCCGCTTCTGCATCATCTGCGGCTTCGGCGAATCCGGGCAACGCCTTGTCCGCCTGCTGCTCAATTCCGGCTACCAGTGCGTCGTCATCGACAACGACCCGGTGCGCATCAACAAAATGGCGCTCGACCCCAGCCTGCACGGCGTGCTTGCCATCACCGGCGACGCCTACAGCGTGGAGCTGCTGCTGAAAGCGGGCGTGCAATCGCCGCATTGCCGCGCCGTCATCGCCATCACCGACTCCGAAGCGGTGAACATCAAAGTCTCGCTCGCCGCCCGCCTCCTGACCTCCGACCAGACCCGCTTCCAAATCATCTGCCGCACCTACACCCGCGCTGGCAGCGCCAACGCCAAATCCTTCAACACCGACGCCACCATCAACACCAACCAAATCTTTGCCCTGCGCCTGACCACCGCGCTGCGCCGCCCCGCCATCGCCGAACTCATCGCCCGCCTGCAAGGCGCACCGGGCGAACCCTACCAGCCGCCGCCGCAACCGCCGATGGGACACTGGATTATCTGCGGCAACGACGCCCTCGGCAAAACCCTGAAACGCTTCCTCGACTACGAAGGCGTGGACTGCACCATCATCGACCCTGACCTGCCGACCGCGCCCGGACAAGTACGCGGCATCGGCACCGAAGCCGTCACCCTGCGCGAAGCGCGCATCGACCGCGCCCAGGCCATCGTCGCCGCCTACAAATCCGACCCGGACAACCTCTCCATCGCCGTCGCCGCCAAAACCATGCACCCCTCGCTCTTCGTCGTCGGCAAACAAAACCGCAGCGCCGACCAGCGCCTCTTTGCCGTCGCCGGATTTGACCGTGTTATGGCCGAAGCCGACCTCATCGTCAGCGAAGTCTATCCGCGCATCGCACAAAACCTGTTGAGCCGCTTCATGAAAGTCCTCTGGCACCAAAACGAGGCGTGGGGACAAAAACTGCTGCGGCGCATCGAAACCCTGACCGGCGACCACAACCCGCGCCACCACATCCTCAAAGTGGACAAACAGCGCGCCCCCGCCATCATCAACGAACTGCAAAGCGGCCGCCTGCTGCGCCTGCAAAGCCTGTGGATGCTGCCGGACAAACCCGAAACCGCCAACGACGCCATCCCGCTGCTCATCCTGCGCAACCAGCAACAAATCATCCTGCCCAGCGCCGCCACCTCGCTGCAAGAAGGCGACCAGGTGCTCATCATCTACCACGACCCCGCCATCGGCAGCCGCATCCGCCGCGCCGCGCGCGACGAAAACGAGCTCTACTACGCCACCCACGGCCGCGACAAACCGCTGGCCTACCTCACCAACTACCTGCTGAAAAAACTCGACCTATGATCCACTACCAAACCTACGGCCACGCCGACAGCCAGCCCGTCATCCTCCTCCACAGCGGCGGCATGGCGGGCGAAGAATGGCAACCACAAATCGCTCCGCTCGAAAAACGCTACCGCCTGCTCATCCCCGACCTGCCCGGCCACGGCAAAAGCCCGCTCACCAGCGAACGCCTCACCATCAGCCACATGGCGGACAGTATCCTTGAAATGATGGACGCCGAAGGCGTACAAAGCGCCAACCTCTGCGGCTCCAGCATGGGCGGCGCGGTCGCCCTCTGGCTCGCCCTGAAACACCCCGAGCGCGTCAAACGCCTCGTCCTCTACCGCATCAGCTACCGCAGCAACATCGACATCCACAAACAAGTCTATGCAATGGGCGACCCCGCCTACTGGGAAAACTTCGGCCTCGCCGCCTGGCTCTCCAAACTGCACAGCCCGCAAGGCGGCGCGGATGCGTGGAAACACGTCATCGCCCGCGTCGGCGACGCCCTGCACGCAGACAGTAGCGAACACAAACACCGCCTCGAAGACCTCGCCCGCATCCGTTGTCCGGTACTCATCATCACCGGCGACCGCGACCCCGTCGCCCCGCTGGCAGACGCCCTGGAAATGTACCGCACCATCCCCGACGCAGGCCTCTGGATCATCCCGCACGCCGGCCACATCACCGCCAGCAACACCTGGCGCGCCCCGGCCTTTGCCGAAGAATTGCGCCGCTTCTACAGCCGCCCGGAAAAATAACCCCGCCTGCGTGGCCAAACCGTATAATGCGCGCAACTTTTTACTAAAACCGTTTCAAACCCCAAACCCAATACAGGAGACCCAATGGAAGTCATCACCATCACCGCCAACCCCGCCGTCGATATGACCATCCACGTCGATGGCTGGCAACGCGACACCGTCAACCGCGCCCAGGCCGTGGACATCACCGTCGGCGGCAAAGGCCTGACCGTGGCCATTAACCTCGCCGACGCCGGCATCAGCACCAGTGCCACCGGCTTCATGGGCGCAGAAAACGAAGAACGCTTCGTCCGCACCTTCAAACAGCACGGCGTCATCGACCACTGCATCCGCGTCCCCGGCGAAACCCGCACCTGCGTCAAAATCGTCGATGGCAGCAACGGCGAAACCACCGACATCAACCCCGCCGGTCTCTTCGTTCCCGAAGAATACCAACAACAACTGTGGGACTACATCGACCAGCACGTCGGCGTCGCGCGCGTACTGATGATGGGCGGCAGCCTGCCCGCGGGCATCGACAAAGACCTCTACGCCCGCATCGTCGCCAAATACAGCGGCAAATTTGAATACATCGTCGTCGATAGCAGCGGCAAGGCGCTGACCGAAACCATGAGCGCGGATGTACTGCCTGACATGATCAAACCGAACATCCATGAGCTGCAAGAAATGTGCGGGCGCGAACTGCCGACCGACGCCGACATCATCCGCGAAGCGCGCGGCTTCATCGAGCGCGGCATGAAAATCGTCGTCGTCTCCATGGGCGGCCAGGGCGCATGGTTTATCACCAAAAACGAAGCCGTACACGCCAAACCGCCGCGCGTGCGCGTTGCCAGCACCGTCGGCGCAGGCGACGCGATGGTCGCCGGCACCATCCGCGGCCTGCTGCTGGGACGCGACATGGCCGAAATGGCGCGCACCGCCACCGCCTACAGCGCCTCCAACATCGAACACGTCGGCACCTACCTGCCGAGTCAACAACGCATCGAACAACTCAAAGGCTGGGTCGTCATCACCCGCGAAGGCGAAGAACGCAAATAACCTCGCCGCCATCCTGCCCACAACGCCAGCATCGTCTGGCGTTTTCCATATCCAACCGGAGAAAACCCATGACAACCTTTACCCTTACCTCTCCCACTTTCCGCGACGGCGACACCCTGCCGCTGGCACAAGTCCACACCGACGCGGGCGGCGCGAATCACTCGCCCGAACTGCACTGGACGAACCCGCCCGCCGGTACCAAAAGTTTCGCCCTTTCCTGCTACGACCCGGACGCCCCGACCGGCTCCGGCTTCTGGCACTGGTACATCATCAACCTGCCCGCCGCGCTGCGCAGCCTCCCCGCCAATGCCGCCGCCCACCTGCCCGCCGGGGCACGCCACGCCCGCAACGACTACGGCGACTACAACTATGGCGGCGCCTGCCCGCCGCCCGGCCACGGCGCACACCGCTACATCTTCACCATTCACGCGCTGGATTGCGACCACCTTGAGCTGCCCGAAGACGTGACCACCGCCCGTGTCGGCTTCAACGTCTGGGCGCACAGCCTCGGCAGCGCCAGCCTCACCGGCACCTTTGGCCGCTGACAGAGTCGCCCCCATTTTGGAACATCACCGGATTTTGCGCACATTCGACTGCTGCAGAAACTCAAAGAAAAAGCCCGCGTGTGCGGGCTTTTTTGCATCCGTGGGGCAATCAGCTTTTTTTGCCGTATTTGCGTTTGAAGCGGTCAACGCGGCCGGCAGTATCGACGATGTTTTGTTTGCCGGTGTAGAACGGGTGGGATTGGCTGCTGATATCAACACGCACCAGCGGGTATTCTTTGCCGTCTTTCCAAGTGATAGTTTCTTTGGTTTCGACGGTAGATTTGGTGAGGATGGCGAAATCGGCACCGTTGTCCTGGAAGACGACCGGGCGGTAGTTCGGGTGGATGTCTTTTTTCATGAGAGGGCTCCTAAAATTCTGTTACGGGTATGAAAAAACTGCGCGATGTTACAGGCTGGACGCTGTTTTTGCAAGCCATTCCCGCTGGAAGCGGGTGGCGAGCGCCCTGCCTGCCGCATCTGTTTCATGCGGCACGCCAAGGTCGCGCAGTTGGGTCATCTGCATCCCGACGAGGCCGCAGGGGTTGATGCGCGTGAAGGGTTCGAGGTTCATGTCCACGTTGAGCGCAACGCCGTGGTAGGTGCAGCCGTGGCGCACGCGCAGACCGAGCGAGGCGATTTTTTTGCCGTCAACGTAAACGCCCGGTGCGTCGGCGCGCGATTGGGCGCTGATGCCCTGCTCTTGCAGGTAGCCGATGACGGTTTTTTCGATGAGGCTCACCAGTTCGCGGATGCCGATACCGGAGCGGCGGATGTCCAGCAGCAGGTACATGATGGTCTGGCCGGGGCCGTGGTAGGTGATTTGCCCGCCACGGTCTATCTGGATGACGGGGATGTCGCCCGGTGCGAGCAGATGTTCGGGTTTGCCCGCCTGTCCCTGGGTGTACACGGGCGGGTGTTGTACCAGCCAGATTTGGTCTTCGCTCGCCGCATCGCGGCTGGCGGTGTAGTCGCGCATCGCGTCCCAGGTTTCCTGGTAGGGGCGCAGGCCGAGGGTTTGGACGCGCATCAGAAGAGCAGTTTGATGCTGTGCCACATCCGTTTGAAGAAGCCGGCTTCTTCGACGGGTTCGGCGGCGACGGCGGGCAGGGTGGCGTAGATTTTGTCGCCGATACGCACGCGGATGGTGCCGATTTCTTGTCCTTCGCTGATGGGGGCAATGAGCGGGTTTTGGATGTCGAGCGCGGCGACGGCTTTGCTGCGTTCGCCGAGTGGCAGCAGCAGTTTGACTTCGCGCTGCGGGCGCACGTTGACTTCGTTGGTTTTGCCTTTGTACACCGGCACGGCGGAGAGTTTTTGTCCGGCTTGCAGGACGACGGCTTCTTCAAATTGGGCGAAGCCGTAGTTGAACAGTGCCTGCGAGGCGTCGTAGCGGTCGCTTTCTTTGTCAGCGCCGAGGACGACGGCGATGAAGCGGATGTCGCCGCGTTTTTCGGAGCTGGCGAGGCAGTAGCCCGCCTCTTTGGTGTGTCCGGTTTTCAGGCCGTCTATGCTGGCGTTGCGCCAGAGCAGGCGGTTGCGGTTGTCCTGCTTGATTTTGTTGTAGGTGTAGCTTTTTTGGCCGTAGTAGTGGTAGTACTGCGGGTGGTCGTTGATGATGTGGCGCGAGAGGGTGGCGATGTCGTGCGCGGTGGTGTAGTTCTGCGGGTCGGGCAGGCCGGTCGGGTTGGTGTAGTGGGTGTTGGTCATGCCCAGTTCGGCCGCCTTGCGGTTCATCATCGCGGTGAAGCCTTCTGCCGAGCCGCCGAGGTATTCGGCCAGCGCCATCGCCGCGTCGTTGCCGGACTGGACGATGAGTCCCTGCAACAGGTCTTCGACGCGCACTTGTTTGTTCACTTCGATGAACATCCGCGAGCCTTCTTGTTTGTAGGCGTTCTGGCTGACGGTAATCGGGGTGTCCATCGTCAGTTTGCCGGAATCCAGAGCTTCAACGACGAGGTAGGAGGTCATCAGTTTGGTGATGCTGGCCGGGGGCAGTTTTTCGTTGGCGTTTTTGTCGGCAAGGGTCTGTCCGGTCGCCGCGTCCATCAGGATGTAGCTTTTGACGGGCAGTTCGGGCGCGGTCTGGGCAAAGACAACGCCGCTGTAAACAGCGGCGATGAGGAGGATGATCAGGCGGGGGATGTGTGTGTGAGTCATCACGGTTCCTGGTGTTTTCCTAGTGCAGGGCGCGGATTTGTACTTGCGCGACTCCGGCGTTTAGTGTGCCCAGTTCCTGGGCGGCGGCACGTGACAGGTCAAGGACGCGGTTGCCGTGGAAGGGGCCCCGGTCGTTGATGCGGACGACGACTTTGCGGCCATTGGAGAGGTTGGTCACTTCTACCCGTGTGCCGAGCGGCAGTTCTTTGTGTGCTGCCGTCATTTCGTTCATGTCGTAGGTTTCGCCGTTCGCGGTTTTGCGGCCGTGGAAGGGGTTGCCGTACCAGGAGGCCGGGCCTTGTTGTTCAAAGCCTTTGCTGTCAGCCAAGGTCTGGTAACGTTTGCCGAGGACGGTGTAGCTGTAGCTTTTGCGTCCGCTGCTTTTGGTGTATACATCGCCTTCTTTGTTGAGGGCGTCGCCCTTGGCATTGTAATCAACCAGTTTGCGCAGGTTGGGCCGGTCGTAGGCGATGTCGCGGAAGGCTTTTTTGTCGTCTTCGGCGAGCAATGCCTTGTTTTTGGCTTCTTGCAATGCCTCGGTTTTTTGTGGATGGGTAAAATCGATCACTTTAACGATATTCACCTGCTGTTCTGTGGTCGGCGCGCTGCCGGTTTTGTCCACCACGGTTTCGGCGTGGGCAATTCCGGTGACGGCGATACTCAGTGCCAGAAGTTGTTTTACGTTCATTAGTTGTGTTTGCTCTCTCGTTTGTGTCTGATTCGGTCGGCCAGATCGCCAACCGCCATGGCATAAAGCGGGGACGCATTATAGCGGGTGATCACGTAGAAATTGTTATAGGTTATCCACCAGGATTTTTGTTGTTCTGTCTCGTCAACAACAAGGCTTCCGACCGCTTCGTCGGCATTATCACCGATTTCTTTTGTTAATTCTACGTCATTTTTCAGGCGCTCGTCTTGTAGTAAGGCGCCGATTTTGTAGCCGGGTTTGTGGTTTTTGCCGAAGTCGGGGATGTTCGGTTCGAGCGGCAGGCGGTATTTGTAATGGCCGCCTTTTTGCCAGCCACGGATTTGCAGGTAGTTGGCGATGCTGCCGATGGCGTCATCGGCGCTGTGCCAGAGGTCTATGTGGCCATCGCCGTCGTAATCGACCGCGTCGTTGTAGTAGCTGCCCGGCATGAATTGTGCCATGCCCATCGCCCCCGCGTAGGAGCCTTTGATGGCGAGCGGGTTTTTGTTTTCGCGTTTGGCGAGGCGGAGGAAGTAGTCGGTTTGTTCGCAGAAAAAGGGCGCGCGCGGCGGGTAATCTATACATAAGGTAAGGAGCGACTGCCACACGGGTGTCGTTCCGGTCATTTTGCCGTAACGGGTTTCGACGCCGAGGATGGCGACGATAATCGCCGGGTCAACGCCGTATTGGGCTTCCGCCCGCGCGAGCGCTGCTTCGTGTTCTTGCCAGAAGGCGACGCCACCGTCGGTGCGCGCCTGGTCTTCAAAGATTTTGCGGTATTCGTACCAAGGTTTGGTTTTTTCCGCCGGGCGGCTGATTTTTTCGAGGACGCCGTCGTCGCGCGAGACGGCGAGCAGGAGCGATTGCAGGTAGTCGCCGTCGTAGCCGTCGCGCGTGGCGAGCTCTTGCATCATTTTGACGGCGGCGGGATTGTCGCCGTAGCTGTCGGCGATGGCGTTCAGGCTAAGGGCAAGGGCGAGGCAGGCGAGCCAGCGTAGGGTCATAGGTGTTCCTCGTTTTTGTTTTCGCGGAATCCGCCCGCGAGGTTCATCGCGAGCGCAAAGCCCGCCATCAGCGACAGGATGGAGCTGCCGCCGTAGCTGATCATCGCCAGCGGCAGGCCAACCACCGGCAGGATGCCGCTGACCATGCCGATGTTGACGAAGATGTTGATAAAGAGGGTGAGCAGGATGCTGGCAACCATGATGCGGGCGAAGCGGTCGGAGAGGTGGAGCGAGAGGTAGAGGCCGCGCGCGATGATGAGGCCGTAGCAGACGAGGAGGATGCCAACGCCGATGAGACCAGTTTCTTCAGCGATGACGGCGAAGATGAAGTCGGTGCTGGATTCGGGCAGGAATTCGAGTTGTGACTGGGTGCCTTGCATGTAGCCTTTGCCAAAGAGGCCGCCGGAGCCGATGGCGATTTTCGACTGGATGATGTGGTAGCCGTTGCCGAAGGGGTCGGCTTCGGGGTTGAACAGCGTCAGCACGCGGTCGCGCTGGTAGTCCTTGATGCCGAACATCCAGAACAGCGGCAGGGCGACGGCGGCGAGCGCACCGCCCAGGAGCATAATCCAGCGCGGCATTCCGGCGAGGAAGAGGGTGATGAAGCCGGAGGCGCTGACCAAGAGGGCGGTGCCGAGGTCGGGCTCCATCAGGATGAGGATGGCGGGGACGGCGATGATGGCGAGGGCAAGGAGGACGCTGCCGATGCCCGGCACGGCGACGCGCACGGTGACGAGCCACGCGACCATCAGCGGAATGGTGAGTTTGGCCAGTTCGGACGGCTGGATGCGGGCGATGCCGATGTTGAGCCAGCGCTGCGCGCCGCCCGCCTTGCTGCCAAGCAGCAGCACGAGGATGAGGAGGACGATGGTAAGCCAGTAGGCGGGGGCGGTGAGGCGGCGGATGTAGCGCGGCGGCACGGCGACGATGGCAAGTAGCACGCCGATGGCGGCGGCGAAGCGCAGCGTTTGCCGCATCAGGATGCCTTCTTCGGCGCTGCCCGCGCTGCGCAGGATGAGCAGGCTGCCGCCCATCAGCGTCAGCAGGCCGAGCAGCATCGGGATGTCGATGCGGCGCAGCCATTCGCCCACCCTTTGCCAGACGGTTTTTTTGCGCACGTCATGCATCAGCAACATGGTTCATTCCCTGCAAATAGTAGTCGGAGATTTGCCGCACCAAGGGTGCTGCGGTAGAGCTGCCGCCGCCGCCGCGTTCGACCACCATGCTGATGGCGAGTCTGGGCTTGTCGGCGGGGGCGAAGGCAATGAACATCGCGTTGTCCTGTTCTTCCGCGCCCAGTTCGTGTGCGTGCACGCGGCGCTCGGTCTTGAAGGAGACGACTTGCACCGTGCCGGATTTGCCCGCCATGCGGTAGGTGAGGCCGCGCGAGATGTTGCGCGCGGTGCCGTAGGCGCTGTGGATGACGTTCACCATGTCCTGCCGCACCGTGTTCCAGATGCCGGGCTCGTACACGGCGACTTTGCCGGTGTCCAATGGCACTGGCGGGGCGATGTGGCTGGCGCTTTCCGGGTCGTAGATTTTGCGCAGCAGGCGCGGCGTGAACTCGCTGCCGTCGCGGGCGATGAGCGCGGTCATGTAGGCGAGTTGCAGCGGCGTGGTGGTGAAGAAGCCCTGACCGATGCTGCAATTGATGGTGTCGCCGATGTACCACTGCGTTTTGAAGCGCTTCATTTTCCACTCGCGCGTCGGCACCACGCCGCTGCCTTCATCCGGCATATCAATCCCGGTCGGGATGCCGAGGCGGAAATGGCTGGCGAACTCGGCAATGCGCTCGATGCCGAGCTGGTAGCCGAGGTGGTAGTAATAGACGTCGCAGGATTGCGCCATCGCGCGGTCGGCATTGACCGAGCCGTGGCCGTGGCGATTCCAGCAGTGGAAGCGCCGCGCCGCGCCAGGGACGCGGAAATAGCCGGGGCAATTGACGCGGGTGTAGGGGGTGAAGACGCGGTAGTGGTAGCCGGCGAGGCTCATGAACGGCTTGATGACCGAGCCGGGCGAGTAGCGGCCCTTGAGCGCGCGGTCGTACATCGGCCCGTGCGGGTCTTCGAGCAGACGCTTGTACTGGCGCTGGCTGATGCCGCGCGCAAAGAGGTTGGCATCGAAACCGGGCTTGCTCACCATCGCCAGCACCTCGCCCGTCTGCGGGTCAATCAGCACCGAGGAGCCACGATAGTCGCCCAGCGCCCGGTAAATGAACGCCTGCAATTCGATGTCGAGACTTAAATAGATGTCCTGCCCGCGCACCGCCGGTTGCTCGTGCATGAGGCGGACGATGTTGCCGTTGGCATCCGTCTCCACCTGCTGATAGCCGGGCTTGCCGCGCAGCCGTTCCTCATATTGCTGCTCGATGCCGGAGCGGCCAATGTATTGCAGGCCGCGATAATCATCCGGATTGAGCGTTTCCAAATCCTCTTCGCTGATGCGGTTGGTATAGCCGATGACGTGCGCCGCCAGCTCGCCGTAAGGGTAATAGCGCTCGTAATATTCCTCGACCGACACCCCTGGCAGGCGGTACAACTGCACCGCGAGGCGGTAATAATCCTGCTCGCTGATGGACGCCTTCAGCACCGCCGATTCATAGCGGCGCGTCTGCTTGTACAGGCGGAAAAAGCGCTCGCGTTCCTCTGGCAGGAGCGGCAGGATTTCATCGACCGCATCGACCGTCTCGCGCACATTCACCGTCTGCGACGGGCTGATGATGACGCGGTAGCGCAGGATGTTCTCCGTCAGCGCCCTGCCCTTGCGGTCATAAATCGTGCCGCGCTCTGGCACAATCGCCTTGAGGCGCATCCGGTTGCTCTGCGAGCGGGTGCGGTAATAGTCATAGCGCAGCACCTGCAAATAGCCCATGCGCACAAACAGGCCAAAGAATCCGGCAAAGACCAGCGCGGCGGAAAGAAAAATGCGGCGGGAAAAGGACTGTTGCAGCTTCGCCTCGATGTCGCCCTGCTCGCCTTCGCTCAACGGGTCGGCGCGCCAGCGTTTCATCGCAATTCTCCGAGAATGCGTTGCGCGCTACGGTCGGCAAACCAGCGCACCAGCGGCAACAGCAACAGCGACAACAACCCGCCCCAGAGCCAGCCGGGCGGCGCGGGTACGCCCTGCCACAAATAAAAGAGCAGACAGCGCAGCACCTGCAAGGCGAACGCCAACAGGCACAACACCATCACGCTGACGACCGGCGCAGCCATGCGCCAGATGCCGGGGAAGGGCGAAACCATCAGCGCGCCGAGCGCATAAAACAGCGCATGAAAACCAAACGGGCTGGCGGAAGCGACATCCATCAACAGACTGACCGGCAACAACCAGCGCCACAGCGGCAACTGCGGCACAAAAAGAAACAGATACAGCGCCGCCACCATCACCACATCGGGCAGGACGAACCACGGCGCATAAAAATCCGCGCCGACCATCAGCGCCCACAACAACAAAAACAGCCCGCCGAGCGGCGACGTATTACGCATCCGCATGAGGATTCTCCGCCGCCGCTGCCGCTTTCGCCGCATCATCCGCCGGCTCTGCTGCCGCCTCAGGCTCCGGTTTGGGCGGCACCGGCGGGCCGACCGGCACCACCGCCTGCGGCGTATAAGCAATATGGCGCTGGTCAAGCAACAACACTTCCAGCATGGACTGCAAATGGGCGAGCGGACGCAAGCGCACCGTCATTGATGCCGCGCGGGTATCACGCTCAATCGCGGTCACTTCCGCCACCGGATAACCGCGCGGGAAAATACCGCCGAGACCGGAACTGACGAGGCGGTCGCCAACCTGAATATCACTGTCGGCGCGCAGCGCGGGCATTTCCAGCGTGCCGTAGCCATTGCTGCCAAACACCAGCGTGCGCTGCTGCGTGCGCGCGACATACACCGGGACGCGGCTGCGGGTATCGGTAATCAGCATGACGCGCGACTCGTGCGCAAATACCTCCACCACCTGCCCGACCAAACCGTAGGGGTCAATCACCGCCTGATTGACATACACCCCGTCGCGTTCGCCCTTGTTAATCGTCACCGATTCGCGGTAGCCATCAATCGCGGTATCGCTCAACTCGGCGATGAGCACCGGGTCGGTTACGTTCAAAAGCGAATCCATCAACATCCGCAGGCGGCGGTTCTCCGCCTGAAAATGACCGAGCAACTGCACCTGCGCGCGCAACTCCTGATTCTCCTGCTGCTGTTGCAACAGCAGTGCGTGCTCGTCCTGCCGTTCAGAAAACACCTGCCAGCCGTGTTGCGACCATTGAAGCGGCGTATGCAGCGCGGTACGCACCGGCGCATAGACGCCATCGTGCAACCAGCCATAAGGCAACGCCAGCCAACGGGTGCGCTGCGCCACCAGCAACAACACCATGGCGCACACCAACACCAGCAGCACGGGACGCAGGCGCAACTGCGGCGGCGCCTGCGATTCCGGCACAGAATAAAAAATCATGCGTTGTCGGTCAGGACATCAAGAACGATGCCACACCACGTTGATCGAGCAATTCCAGCACCTTGCCGCCGCCACGCGCGACGCAAGTCAGCGGGTCTTCGGCGATAATCACCTTGAGCCGCGTTTCCTCCATGAGCAGACGATCCAAATCGCGCAACAGCGCGCCGCCACCGGTGAGCACAATGCCGCGGTCGGCGACATCCGCCGCCAGCTCCGGCGGGGTCAATTCCAGCGCCTGCTTGATGGCGCGGACAATACCGCCGAGCGGCTCCTGCAACGCTTCCAGCACCTCGTTCGAGTTGATGCTGAAGCTACGCGGCGCACCTTCCTGCTGATTGGTGCCGCGCACTTCCAGCTCGCGGATTTCCGAAGACGGATAGGCGCAGCCGATTTCCTTCTTGATGCGTTCGGCAGTCGGTACGCCAATGACGATGCCGAAATTGCGGCGCACATAATCAATAATCGCGCTGTCGAAGCGGTCGCCGCCGATACGCACAGAAGTCGAATAGACAATGCCGTTCAAGGAAATCACGGCGACCTCTGAAGTGCCGCCGCCAATATCGACCACCATAGAGCCGTAAGCCTCATCGACCGGAATACCGGCGCCAATCGCAGCGGCCATCGGTTCCTGAATCAGGAAAACCTCGCTACCGCCCGCACCTTCGGCGGCGTCGCGAATCGCACGTTTTTCGACTTGCGTCGCGCCAGACGGCACGCAGACGAGAATGCGCGTTGCCGGACGGAACAATCCCTTGCGACGGTGCGCGCGGTTAATAAAGTGCTTGAGCATCATCGACGTAATCTTGAAGTCAGCGATGACGCCATCTTGCAGCGGGCGTACCGTGGTCAAATTGCCCGGCGTGCGCCCCAGCATCTGTTTCGCCTGCGAACCATAAGCGACAATCTTCTTGCGTCCGTCTTGCGGATCTTCCGCGATGGCAACCACCGAAGGCTCGTCCAAAACTAGCCCCTCGCCACG
The DNA here is from genome assembly GCF_057314735.1 of Cardiobacterium sp. Taxonomy (NCBI): domain Bacteria; kingdom Pseudomonadati; phylum Pseudomonadota; class Gammaproteobacteria; order Cardiobacteriales; family Cardiobacteriaceae; genus Cardiobacterium; species Cardiobacterium sp. Next base: position 17,365 of record NZ_DBHKZK010000092.1, on the reverse strand, counting down.
CACATAAATCAGCGTGTTGGCAGTACCCAAGTCAATCGACAAATCGCTGGAAAACATCCCGCGAAACAAATTAAAACCCATATAAAAGCCTCTGCTTGCAAATACATTTCCACCGGAAACGGTGCAATCCAAAGCGCGATATGATACCTTTCCGCGCGTTTTTTTGAAGGATTTTTTAAACACCATGAGCCAACTGGACCCCGCCACCGTTGCCAAAACCGCGCACCTCGCCCAGCTCGAAATCGAAGGCGCGGAACTCACCCGCCTTGCCGGCGAACTTGAACAAATCTTCGCCCTCTTCAGCGCCATCAACACCGCTGAAATCAGTGCCACTGCGCCACTCTCACACCCCTTGGGTGACACCCAGCGCCTGCGTCCCGACGTTGCCATTGCGCGCGACATGATGCCAAGCATCGAAGAAAACGCGCCACGCGCCGAAGACCGTTTTATTACCGTCCCCAAAGTCATCGAATAACCATGCACCACGACAGCCTGAAAACCCTCGCCGCCCGCCTTGCCGCGCGGGAAATCTCGGCGCGCGAACTCTGCGAACACAGCCTTGCGCGCATCAGCCAACACAACCCGGCGCTGAACGCCTACATCACCGAAACCTTTGAACACGCCCGCGCTGCCGCCGCTGCCAGCGACGCCCGCCGCGACAAAGGCGAAACCCTCTCGCCGCTGGACGGCATCCCGATGGCGCACAAAGACCTCTTCTGCACCAACGGCATCCGCACCACCGCCGGCTCGAAAATGCTGGCAAATTTCATCCCCTCCTACGACGCCGGCATCGTCGCAAACCTTGCCGCTGCTGGCGCGGTAATGACCGGCAAAGTATCGATGGACGAATTTGCGATGGGCTCATCGAACGAACGCAGTGCCTTCGGTGCGGTGAAAAACCCGTGGCAGCCCGAACACGTCCCTGGCGGTTCCTCCGGCGGCTCGGCCGCAGTCGTTGCCGCGCGCCTTGTCCCCTACGCCACCGGCTCCGACACCGGCGGTTCCATCCGCCAACCCGCCGCCTGGTGCGGCATCACCGGCATCAAGCCGACCTATGGCACCCTCTCGCGTTGGGGGATGATTGCCTACGCTTCCAGCCTTGACCAAGCGGGCGCGTTTGCCGCAAGCGCCGAAGACCTTGCACTAATCCTGAACGGCATGGCCGGACACGACCCGCGCGACTCCACCAGCAGCGCGCAAACCCGCACCACCTTCGATGGCGAACTGAACCAGCCGCTCAACGGCATCCGCATCGGCCTGCCGCGCAACTACTTCCGCGACCTCAACCCGGCGATGGCAGACGCCATCCACGCTGCTGCCGCCCTTTACGAAAAACTCGGCGCAACGCTGGTGGACATTGAGCTTGCCTACAGCGACGCGGCGATTGCCACCTACTACATCATCGCCTCGGCGGAAGCTTCTTCCAACCTCTCGCGTTATGACGGCGTGCGCTACGGCCACCGCAGCGCGCAGGCGAAAACCCTGCAAGAAATGTACCGCAAAAGCCGCAGCGAAGCCTTTGGCGACGAAGTCAAACGGCGCATCCTCATCGGCACCTATGCCCTCTCCGCTGGTTACTACGACGCCTACTACGAACAAGCACGGCGCGCGCGCCATGCCATTTTGAACGGCTACAAGGCGGCGTTTAACGACGTAGATGTCATCCTCTGCCCGACCACACCGACGCCCGCCTTCAAAATCGGCAGCAAAATCGACGACCCAGTGGCAATGTTTTTGGGCGATCTCTACACCGTCTCGGTCAACCTCGCAGGGCTGCCCGGCCTCAGCCACCCGGCAGGCTTTATCGACGGCCTGCCCGTCGGCTGCCAGCTCATCGGTCCGCACTTCAGCGAACCGCGCCTGCTCAACCTTACGCACCAGTTCCAGCAAGCAAGCGACTACCACCTGCAAGTCCCGGCAGCCTACGCCTAAATAGCGACCACCCCACCCGCGAGCGGCACTCCCCGCTCGCGCTTTGTTTCTGCCTCACCGGAAAACCCCATGCAACATTTTTGGTATGCCGACGCGCACAGTTGCCTGCCGCTGCACGGCGACACCGACATCAACCAGCTTCGCCTGCACTACGACGCCGGCGTGCGTTATCTTTCCATCAACGTCGGCATGGACATGAACCCGCTGCCGCAAATCATGACCACCATCGCCGGTTACCGTCGCCAGATTGCTGCGAGCGACTGGCTCGAACTCGCCGAAACTGCCACCGACATCCCGCGCATCGCCAGCGAAAACCGCCTGGCGTTAAGCTTCGACCTCGAAGGCGCGCTGCCGCTCTTGGAAACCCCGGACATGGTCGCGCTCTACCACCGCCTCGGCGTGCGGCAAATCCACCTCGCTTACAACCGCAGCAACAGCGTCGCCGGTGGCGCGCACGACGAAGGTGGCCTGACCCCGCTCGGCGAAACCATCGTGGACGCCATCCACGCCGCCGGCATTCTCATGGACCTGAGCCACAGCAACGAACAAACCGCGCTTGACATCTGCGCCTACAGCGGCGACCGCCCGGTGCTCTTCAGCCACGCCAATCCGCGCACGCTGGTAGAACACGGGCGCAACATTACTGACCGCGCCATCCGCGCCTGCGCCGCCACCGGCGGATTGATTGCGCTAAACGGCGTTGGCAGCTTCATCGGCGACCCCGACCTCAAACCTGCCTCAATGCTGCCGCTGATTGACTACGTCGTGCAGATGGTTGGCGTCGAGCATACCGCCATCGGCCTCGATTACTGCTACGACGACGGCGTGCCGGACATCCCCGCCGATGTGAACCGCCAATACTGGTGGCCGCCGCAAGCGGGCTACGACCCGAAAAAAGGCTTAAGCGGCAGATACGTCAGCCCCGCCGGGCTCGATGACGTCCGCGATGGCCTCGCCCGCCTCGGCTACCGCGACGCCTACATCCAGGCAATCATGCGCGACAACCTGCTGCGCCTGATAGAAAAAGTGTGGAAATAAAAAAATCGGCCTGCGGGCCGATTTTTTTATTGCGGATTTTTGTCCGCTTTCCTTGAGGAGAACGGTCAATTCACCTTTATATCCGCCGTGCCAGCGCTTCCGCCTTGCCGGTGTAGGTTGCGGGGGTGAGTGCGAGCAGGCGCGCTTTGGCGTCTTCCGGGATGTCCAGCGTGTCGATGAAGGCGCGGATGGTGGCGGCGTCCAGGTGCGGTTTGCCGCGCGTCAGTTCTTTCAGTTTTTCGTAGGGGTTGGCGATACCGTAGCGGCGCATCACGGTCTGGATGGGTTCGGCGAGCAACTCCCAGGTGGCGTCCAAATCGGCGGCAAGCACGGCGGGGTTCGCTTCGAGTTTGTCGAGGCCACGCTGGTGCGCGCTCATGCCAAGCACGGTGTAGCCGATGGCGACGCCCATGTTGCGCAGCACGGTGCTGTCGGTGAGGTCGCGTTGCCAGCGCGACACGGGCAGTTTTTCGGCGAGGAAGGTGAGGATGGCGTTCGCCATGCCGAGGTTGCCTTCGGAGTTTTCAAAGTCGATGGGGTTCACTTTGTGCGGCATGGTGGAGGAGCCGATTTCGCCCGCCTTGATTTTTTGTTTGTAGTAGCCGAGCGAGATGTAGCCCCAGATGTCGCGGTTGTGGTCGATGAGGATGGTGTTAAGGCGGGTGAGGGTGTGGAAGAGTTCTGCCATGTAGTCGTGCGGCTCAATCTGGATGGTGTAGGGGTTCCAGGTGAGGCCGAGCGCGTCTTCGACGAAGCGGCGGCAGTGGTTTTCCCAGTCGTAGTCCGGGTAGGCGGCGAGGTGGGCGTTGTAGTTGCCGACGGCACCGTTGATTTTACCGAGGATGGGCTGCGCGGCGAGCTGGTCGCGCTGGCGTTGCAGGCGGTAGTGAACGTTGGCGATTTCTTTGCCGAGGGTGGTCGGCGTCGCCGGTTGGCCGTGGGTGCGGCTCATCATCGGCAGCGCCGCGTGTTCGTGCGCCATTGTCCGCAGTTTGGCGCTGATGGTGTCAATGTGCGGCAGGAGGATAGTGTCGCGCGCGGTTTTGAGGGTGAGGGCGTGGGCGAGGTTGTTGATGTCTTCGCTGGTGCAGGCGAAGTGGATGTATTCGCTGGTAGCGGCGATTTCGCTGTTCGCGGCGAAGCGGTTTTTCAGCCAGTATTCGATGGCTTTGACGTCGTGGTTGGTGGTCGCCTCAATGCTTTTCACGGCGGCGGCGTCTTCGGGCGTGAATCCGGCGATGACGCGGTCAATTTCCGCAAGGGTCGCGGCGCTGAAGGGGGCGACTTCGCCGATTTCCGGCGCGGCGGCGAGGGCTTTCAGCCATTCGAGTTCAACGCGGACGCGCGCTTTCATCAGGCCGTATTCGGAGAAGACGGGACGCAGCGCGGCGACGCTGTTGGCGTAGCGGCCATCGAGCGGGGAGAGGGCGAGGAGGGTGTCGTGCATGGGGATTTCCTTTTAGGGTTTGGGTTTTGTCGTTTGGGACAGGATAAGCTTCTTTTTTGCAGGGCGAAGCCCGCAGCGGGCGGGTTTCTTCGCCAGCGATGTTTGTCGCTACGCGATTTGTTTGCTGCCCCCACCCCAGCCCTCCCCCACGGGGGAGGGAGCCAACTTGTGCGCGTCCGCAAGCAGGGCGGGGTGAATTGTAATCGGCTCCTGACTGGCGGGCAGGTTTTCTTTATCAGGGGTGGCAGGCTTCGTAAAGGGGTTGCAGGGCGCGGAGGGTGTCGGCAATCCAGGTGGCGCTGTCGCTGCGGCCAAGCTGGTCGCGCTCCAGGTGTTTGCCGATGCTGTAGTAATCGGCAGCGTCGCGGAGGGGCAGTTCGCCGCAATCGGCGACGCGCGGGTAGTCGGCGTATTCGTCGTCGCTGCCGTGCCAGAGGTCGTAGTCGGCGTAGGCGGTGCGGTCGAGCGCGTCCGGCCAGCGGTTGTAGTGGTCGATGGTGGTGGTGGAGATGCCCGCCTTGTAACAGTGCCAGTCAAGGCTGACGGTGAGGCGGCGGCGGTTGAGCAGCACGGAGAGGATGGCGGCGCTATCCTGCCAGTCGTGGTATTTGAAGTAGGCGAAGAAGTGGGCGCGCACTTGCCAGCCGTTGCACCAGCGCTCGATGTGCGGCGCGGCGAAGGGTTCGCCGAGCAGGATGGCAACGCGCTGGATAATGGCGCGCCAGTTTTCCCAGGCGGCTTTGTAGTCCGCCTTGATTTGCGGGATGGTTTCCGGCGCGTATTTTTTCAGTTGCGCGAACTGGTAGCAGGGCAGGTTGAAGAGGTCGCAACTGGCGGGGGTGAGGTTGGGGGTCATGCTTGTCAGGCGTGGTACTCAGCTTGGGCGTCGTTGATGGTGCGGGTGATTTTGATGAGGGTAAGGGCGGAGGTGAGGTAGGAGAGTTGGGCAAGGGTGGTAAAGATGATGATGGTTGCCGTGGCGGCGGGGTTTTCTGTCAGGGTGTGGGTGGTGATTTTGACGCAGATGGCGCAGGCGAGGAAGCAAAACCACCAGCGGAAAAGGAGGTTTTCGTTGTCGCTGTTTTCGTTTTTTATCAGGGCAAGGCTGCCGCGCCACAGTTCGCCCATGATTTGGTAGGGGCGAAAGACGTTCATCAGCGGGATGAACCACCAGTAAATGGCTCCCGCAGGGGTAAAGCGGACTTTGATTTGGTCGAAGGAACGCAGGTTTTCGTTGGCACGGCGCAGCCAGATGAACACCATGAGGACGCTGAGGACGAGGAATACCCAGTAAAAGACGCCAAGCGCATCGCGGCTTTCATTCATGATTTTGACGGGTTTGAGGTAGCGGAAATAGCCGTCAGCGTTGTTCATGCGGTATGCAAGCAGATACTGCGGGATGATGGTAAGGGCGAGTTCCAGCGCCATCTCAATGACGCAGAGGTACAAGATGCGGTTCAGCCAGCGGGCAAGCGGGCGCGGGTCTTCGTATTCGTAGATTTCTTCGGGGTATGAGGACATGGTTATTCGCTCGTTTGTATTTGGGCGTGGTACTCAGCCTGGGCGTCGCTGATGGTACGGGTGATTTTGATGAGGGTGAGGGCGGAGATGAGGTAGAGGATAATGGCGATGCTGCCAAAGGTGAGTACGAGGGTAATTTGCTGGTGTTCGTCATTCGCAATGCTGCGGCCAATGAGGTCAAGAATTTTGGGCGAGATAAAACAAGTCCACCAGACAATGATGATTTCACCGTATTGGTTTTTTGGGTTATGGACGAGATTCAGGCTGTTGCGCCAAAGCTCTTCCATGACGGGAATCGGGGCAATCAGGTTGGCGACGGGGATAAACCACCAGTAAACGGTTCCCCGTGGGGTGAACTGAAGTTTTTTTACGGCGAAGGCGCGCAGGTTGGCATTGCTTCGATATAGCCATTTGAACAGGATGAATGCCGTGGCAATGGTCAGCGCAATGGATGTGGTTAGCAGCAGGCAGTTTCCCTGTTCATTCATGAATTCGGAAAAAACGCTATATGGTTGGGGGAGTGTTCCCGGATGGGTTTCTTGTTGTTTCAGGAAATACAGGGTAATGAATGTTATGGTCATGCCAATGATGGCAAGGAGGATATTGCCGTAAATGGTGTAATGCAGCCAGCGGGCAAGTGATTTGGGGTTGCGGTATGGGTAATTTTTTTCGGGATGGTTGCTCATGATTTTTGGTAATGCTTCAGTAGTGTTAATGCCTTCGCTGCCCCCTCTCCAACCCTCCCCCGCTGCGAATGCTGCGCGTTCTGCGGGGGAGGAGCTTCCATGTTGCAGCCCGGCAGCGGTGTGTTCCTTTGCAAGTGGTACGCCGAGGCGCACGCTATGCAGGTTGGTTAAGCGTTTTACATACACTTGAGCGCTTATGGTGTATGTATATTTTTCGGGGTGATTGAAAAAGGCAGCTTGCGCTGCCCCGGTTCAGTGATGGTGGTGATGGTGTCCGTGCGGGCCGTGGACGTGGCCGTGGGCGATTTCGTCGGCGGTCGCCTCGCGTACATTCTGCACTTTTGCCTTGAAGCGGATGGTCAGTCCGGCAAGCGGGTGGTTGCCGTTCAGGGTGGCGTGGGTGTCGTCAATGTTGGTGATGTGGAAGTAGTGGATGTTGCCGTGGTTGTCTTCGCCTTCGAGCAGCATTCCAACTTCGATGTTTGACGGCAGGTTTTTCCGCTCTTCTTTGACGATTTGGTCTTCGCGGATGTCGCCGAAGTGGTCTTCCGGGGCGAGGGTGAGTTCGATTTGGTCGCCGACGGTTTTGTCTTCCAGCGCCGCTTCGACTTTGGGGAAGACGCCGCCGTAACCGCCGTGCAGGTAAAGGAGCAGTTCGCCGTCGTGGGTGATGGCTTGTCCCTGGTCGTCGTAGAGTTCGTAGGTGAGTTCGACGACGCTGTTTTTGTTGATTTTCATGGGTTTTCCTTGCGGTTTGTAGGGCGGCGGATTATAGCACGGCGGCTGTGAGCCACAGGACGGCGAGGGCGTAGAGGGCGGCGAGGACGTCGTCCAGCATGATGCCGAGGCCGCCGGGGGTATGGCGGTCGATTTGGCGGATGGGCGGCGGCTTGGTGATGTCAAAGAGGCGGAAGAGGAGGAAGGCGGCGAGGTAGCACGGCAGTGTTCCCCAGCGTTGCCACAGCGCGGGCGGGATGTAGGCGAGAACGAGCCAGACGCCAAAAAATTCGTCCCAGACGATTTCGCCGAAGTCATGCACACCAAGGTCGCGCGCGGTTTTGTCGCAGACCCAACAGCCGAGGGCAAAGGCGGCGAGGAGGAAGAGGGCGGTGACGGTCGGGTTTGTCAGCAGGAAGGACAGCGGCCAGTAGAGGATGGTCGCGGCGAGGCTGCCCCAGGTGCCGGGTGCGGGGTGGATGAGGCCGCTGCCGAGGCCGAAGGCGAGGAAGTGCACCGGGTTTTGGCGCAGGCTGGCGAAGGTGTGCGGGCGGTAGCCCTTCGGGTTTTTCGCGTTCATGTCAGAGGACGCAGGTTTGCAGGGAGAAGCGCACCGGGGTTTCTACTTGTTTGGCGCGCTGTTCGGGGTTTTCCTGGGTCATGAAGCGCACCGAGAAGCGGTGTTTGTCGCCGCTGATGCGCGGGAAGACGCGCTGTTCGTTGTCGAGGTGGATGCGAATCATCTGGTTGCGGCGGTTGCTGTCCAGTGTTTTCAGGAAGATGCCGTCGTCGGTGTATTCGTTGGTGATTTCCGCCCCGGCGCGTACCAGTTGCAGCACGAGTGCGACCGCGCGCGCTATCGGCAGGAACATTTCGTAGCATTGTTGCAGGAAGGGGATTTCGTGGTTTTCGTTTTGCAGCAACCAGTATTGGTAGGCGGGGACCTCAAAGAGGCAGTTGCCGCTCTGGTTGAAGTTGCGCTGGCGCAAGCTGGTGAAGAGTTCGTTTTCGCGCAGGGCGCTGATGGGGTTGAAGTTGAGGCTGTAGGCTTCTTGCAGCGACATATCAATGTTTTCCAGCGTCGCCACCCGTTCTTCCAGCGTCCAGCCAAGGGCGAAGTGTTCGCGGTCAATGCCGGTTTTGTAGCCTTGCAGCTCCTTGATGATTTCGGCGCGGATTTCGTAACGGTGGAGGAAATCCAGCACGTCAAACAGCGCATCGAGAAAGAGCTGGATGGAATAATATTCGTCAGCCTGGTGGAAGTTTTTCATCTGGAAGAACATCGATTCCAGCCGCATGAAGAGGCGGATGCGTTCGTTCAGAGGCTGCTCGTAAGTGCTTAATTGGCATTCGGTTTGTGGGCTGATCGGCATGGTGTGGAACGTTCCCGGTACGAGGTTGGGCGCTATCGTGGCACAAGGCCGCGTGGTTGTCCATCGCATTGCGCGGAGAAGCCCTGATTTGGTATAGTTTCCCGCCGGTTTGCGGCCACTGAAGACCGCCCGGCAACAGATTTTTCAAAACCGTAACGATAAAGTCCGACAGGAGCGGGATGCTCGAACGGACCATGTTTTTTACTTAAATTTCGGCCGTATGCGCGATGCGTACGGCCACGGAGATTCTTACCATGAAACGTATGCTAATTAACGCCACCCAGCAGGAAGAGCTGCGGGTTGCGCTGGTAGATGGCCAGCAACTCTACGACCTTGACATCGAAACCCTTTATTCCGCGCAGAAAAAAGCCAATATTTACAAAGGAAAAATCACCCGGATTGAGCCCTCGCTGGAAGCGGCCTTTGTCGATTACGGCGCGCAGCGGCACGGCTTTCTCCCTTTCAAGGAAATCGGCAAAGAATACCTGACCGGTTCCACCACCGCCCACGAAGGCCAACCGTCCTTCAAGGACATGATTGAAGTCGGCCAGGAAGTGCTTGTTCAAATTGACAAAGAAGAGCGCGGCAACAAGGGCGCGGCGCTGACCACCTACATCAGCCTCGCCGGACGCTTCCTCGTACTGATGCCGAATAACCCGCGCGCCGGGGGTGTCTCGCGCCGCATCCAGGGCGACGACCGCAAAGAATTGCGCGAAACCCTCGATATGCTTGATGTGCCGGACAACATGGGCATCATCGTGCGCACCGCCGGCGTGGGTCGCGCGCAAGAAGAATTGCAATGGGATTTGGACTTCCTCCTGCAACTGTGGGAAGCCATCTCCGAAGAATACCGCAAGGCGCCGCCACAACGCCTGATATACCAGGAAAGCAACATCATCGTCCGCGCGCTGCGCGACTACCTGCGCCCGGACATCGGCCAAATCCTCATTGACGACGAGCGCGTGTACCAACAGGCGAGCGACTTCATGACGCTGGTCATGCCGAACAACCTCAACAAACTCAAACTGTATCAGGACAACATCCCGCTCTTCACCCGCTACCAAATCGAAGGCCAAATCGAATCCGCCTACCAGCGCAACGTCCAGCTCCCCTCCGGCGGCGAACTGGTCATCGACTACACCGAAGCGCTCGTATCCATCGACATCAACTCATCGAAAGCGACCAAAGGCGGCGACATCGAAGAAACCGCCTACCAGACCAACCTCGAAGCGGCGGACGAAATCGCACGACAAATGCGGCTGCGTGACCTCGGCGGACTCATCGTCATCGACTTCATCGACATGGGCGTCAGCCGCAACCGCAAAGACGTCGAAAACCGTCTCTATGACGCGACCAAAATCGACCGCGCCCGCGTCCAGATTGGCCGCATCTCCCGCTTCGGCCTGCTTGAGCTGTCACGGCAGCGCCTGCGCCCGTCCATGGACGAATCCAGCCACCGTGTCTGCCCGCGCTGCAAAGGGCAGGGTTCCATCCGCGGCATTCAATCAATGGCGCTCTCACTCTTGCGCCTGATTGAAGAAGAAGCGATGAAAGAGCGCACCCGCCGCATCACCGGCGAACTGCCAGTGAGCATCGCCACCTACCTTTTGAACGAAAAACGCGCCGTCATCCGCCAAATCGAACAGCGCAACAAAGTCGAAGTCGTCCTCGTGCCGAACGCCGACCTGCACACGCCGGACTACTACATCGAGCGCCAGCGCGAAGACGACTGGGACGAAGACGCCATCCCGATACCGAGCTACCGCCTGCGCACCCGCCACGAAAGCCACGAAGAAAGCGACATCGCCGTCAAACCGGGCGAAACCGTCGCCGAACAGGCCGCCGTGCAGGGCATCGTCCCGCGCGCACCCGCGCCGCAAATCGCGCCGACCGTGCAAAAAACCGGCCTCGCCGCGCTGTTCTCCAAAGTCGTCGCCCTGTTCAAAGAAAACCGCGACGCCGCCACCAACCCCGAACCCCCCGCCAAAAACAGCGGCGACAAACGGCGCGAACGCACCGCCCCGGCGCGCAACCGCCGCGACCGCAACGAACGGACAGAAACCGCGCCGCCACCACAACCCGCGCGCAAACCCGCCGAAACCAAAAGCGAAGCGCCCATCGAGACCCGCATGCCGCGCAACAACAACCGGCAAGAAGAAGCCGCGCGCCGCTACGAAGAAGCCCTACAACAAGAAGCCCCGCGCGAAGAAGCGCCCGCTACCGCGCCGCGCCGCGAAAACAAGACGAACCGTAGTGCCCTGCCCAAAGACGACGTCAACCCCACCCTCGAAGCGCTGCTCAACCCGCCGGAAGAAATCAACGGCCGCACCGTGCGCAAAGGCCGCCCGCGCGACGTCCACGCCGTGCGCGGCCAGGGTAAGGCGGACTACATCCCGCAAGAACGCCCAGAAACCCTGAACGAAGACGACATGAACGCGCCCGGCCTCGTCGAAGAACTGCGCGATGACACCCTGGAGGCCGCAGAGCCCGCCGCACCCGCGCCGAAAAAAGCGCCCTCGTTCGCCAAAATCAAACCGCTGCCGCCGTCTGACGCCGAAGCGCCCGGTCTCGTCTCGCTGCTGGACCACCCCGCGCCCGTCGCCCCGGTGATGATTGCAGGCAACAAACTGCGTGAAGACGCGCACTACCCGCTCGCCGTCCCCGCCGCCAAAAACGAAAACCCGCTGCGCCAACTGGCCGCCTTCGGACAAAGCGTCTGGTACGACAACATCGACCGCACCATGCTCGAAAACGGCGAACTGACGCGCCTTATCGACGAAGACGACCTGCGCGGCATCACCTCCAACCCGTCCATCTTCCAAAAAGCCTTCGCCGGCGACGCCTACGACGCCGCGCTGCGCAACTGGCTCGACGAAAACCCCGGCGGCAGCGCGCGCGATGCCTACTACAGCCTCGCCATCGACGACATCCGCCGCGCCTGCGACCTGCTCCTGCCCGTGTACGAAAAAACCGGCGGCACCGACGGCATGGTCTCGCTCGAAGTCTCGCCCGACCTCGCCCACGACAGCGGCAAAACCGTCACCGAAGCACTCGAACTGCACCGTCGCGTCGCCCGCGAAAACCTCATGATCAAAATCCCGGCGACACTGGCGGGCATCAAAGCCATCCGCGAACTCACCGCCGAAGGCATCAACATCAACGCGACCCTCATCTTCTCGCCCGAACGCTACCGACAAACCCTGGAAGCCTACATCGACGGCTTGAAAACGCGCGTTGCCGCCGGACAATCCATCGACCTGCTGCGCTCCGTTGCCAGCTACTTCGTCAGCCGCGTGGACAGCAAAATCGACGCACGGCTCGCCGACGAGCACGCCGCATTGCGCGGCCGCGCCGCCATCGCCAACGCCCAAACCGCGTACAGCTACTACCTCGAACGCATCAGCCACGACGACTGGGTCGACCTCGCCAAAAAAGGCGCCGCCGTCCAGCGCCTGCTCTGGGCGAGCACCGGCACCAAAAACCCCGCCTACTCCGACGTGCGCTACGTCGAACTGCTAATCGGCCGCGACACCGTCAACACCATTCCGCCCGCGACCTACGCCGCCTACAAGGCACATGGCCGCGCCGAAGAAACCCTGCTGCGCCACATCGACCAGGCACCGCAACTGCTACAACAAATCACCGATGCAGGCATTGACTGGGCGCAACTGTACGTTGAACTCGAAGCCGAAGGCATTGCCAGCTTTGAACAAGCCACCGCCGAACTGCTGGCGACGCTTGCCGCAAAAATCAAAACCCTGCGTGAAGCGAAACCCGGCGACGCAGCGGCAGACGCGGACAACAGCGACAAGACCGCCGAAGCCGTAGCAGAAACACCCGCCGCCGAAACTACGGCAGACGAAGCACCCGCCGCGCCCGAAAACGTCGCGGAAAGCGCAGACAGGGATGAAGCCGCTGGAGACACACACGCCGCAGCCGCAGAAACCCCGGCAGAAGCGGACAACAGCGATGAAACCGCCGAACCCGTAGCGGAAACACCCGCCGAAAACATCGCGGAAACCGCAGGCGAAGACAGCCATGCCGAAGCAGCGCCCACCGAACCGGCTGCCGAAACCAGCGCAGAAAACGAAAACGCTGACGCACCGGCTACCCCGCGCGAAGACCTCGCAGCAAACGCGGATGGTCACGCCGAAACAGCACCTGCCACCGAAACGCCTGCCGAAAACAGTGCCGAAAGCGAAAATACCGACGCGTCCGGCAATAACGCAGACGGCGACGACGAAAAGCGCGACTAAAACCGCGCACACCAACCAACAAGGGGCGGCAACGCCCCTTTTTTTGTTGGAGCAGACGGATTTCCTTGCAAACCCACCACTGTCATTCCGGGAAACCGGATAGCGGTACTCACAAAGCTCTGTACAAGGCGCGCCGCCGAAGACAGTACAGATTAGTACGGCGCGGGTTTCCCTAAGCGGGTTTCCCTAAAAAATGGCTCCGCCATTTTTTAGGGTGCGAGGATTGCTATATTTCTTTCAAAATCCCGTCGTCGGGCATTGCCGCGGAACAAAGTTGTGAAATTGTGAAAACCGGTTATAAAATGCGATGAACTGCACAGAGAAACTGTGATTTCTTGTGGAAAAATGTTTCCTGGCAGCCGTTCATAAAATCAAACGGGAGCAAACGATGAAAATTCTGGCGGTATGCGGTTTTGGCATGGGCAGCTCGATGGTGCTGCGTTTTACGATTGAAAAGGCGGTCGCCGCGCTTGGCATGGATGCCGAGGTGGAGCACACCGATTTGGCATCGGTGGTGGGAATGCCGGCGGATGTGATTTTGACCAGCCCTGAGCTGGTCAATCAGCTCAAAGGCTCCGTGCAGGCGCAGGTTCTGCCCGTCCGCAATTACACCGACAAAAATGAAGTGCAGGCACTGCTTGCCAGCGTGTTGGGAGGTGCGGCATGAGCGCGTTTTTCGGCAGCCTCGGCAGCTTCATTCTTGACAACATCCTGCGCAACGCCGCCGTCTTGCTCGGCCTGATTGCGATGCTGGGCCTGCTTCTGCAACGCAAGGGCGTTGCAGACGTGGTCAAGGGTTCGCTGATGGCGGCGTTTGGCATGGTGATTCTCACCGAGGGCGTCTCCGTGCTGATTGGCACGATTGCGCCGATTAACGCCGCCGTGCAAAGCAGCATGGGGCTTGCGGGCGACGCGGCGGCAACGCCACCCGACGCCGCCTTTACTGCCGAATATGGCGGCATCGTCGGCTTGAGTATGTTTTTCGGCCTGCTGCTGCACCTGCTCATCGCCCGCTTTACCCCGGTTAAAACGGTGTTTCTCACCGGGCATATGCTGTGGTGGTTCCCGTTTGTCATCGTCGCGGGCGGGGTAGAAGCCGGACTTGGCGGCACGCGGCTGATTGCGCTTGCTGCAGTGTTGTCCGCGCTGTACTGGTCGCTGATGCCGTGGCTGATGCGCCGCTTTGTCTGGGATGCGACGGGTGATGAAAGTTTCCTTATCGGCCACCCGACCGGGATTCTCTCGCTATTCTCCGGCTATGTGGCAAAAGTATTCGGCAACAAGGCGCGTTCTACCGAAGATTTGCAATTGCCACCGAACCTTTCCTTTTTCCGCGAGATTGCCATTTGTGGCGCGCTGGTGATGCTGCTGATATATCTCGTCGCCGGATTGTTTTTACCCGCGCTCGTGCCAGAAGGAAAAACCCTCTTTTTTGTCGCCATTGATGCCGGATTGAAATTTGCCGCCGGACTTTTGGTCATGCTCTACGGGGTACGGATGTTAATCAGCCAGATTATTCCGGCATTCAAGGGCGTGGCAGAAAAAATCGTTCCCGGTGCGAAGCCTGCATTTGACGTCCCCATTCTGTTTGGCTACCGCCCCAATGCCGTCATTATTGGCTTTGTCGTTGCCATGCTGACTTCCACCGTATTGGTGCTAATCGTCAATTACTTTAACGTCTTCGGCGTATTGCTGTTGCCGCTGGTCATTACCAGTTTCTTTGAATGCGGCGGTGCCGCCGTTATTGGCGAAGGTCAGGGCGGATTGCGTGGTGCGGTTGCGGGCAGTGTGGCGGCAGCGGTGCTGATGATTGTGCTGGTGGGCATTTCCGCCGCGCTGTACAGCCATAGCATTCAAAACTGGATATTGATATTCGGCGGCAATGATTTGTCATTGACCGGCATTATCGCCTATTACCTCGGCCTGATATTTGGAGGCTGAATGTACGCCTACCCAAAAGCCATCCTTGCCATGCTGGAAGAAACCTTCGCGGCAGAAGGCGAATCTATTGAAAAAACCGTGGCGGCATTATGCGCCGCCATTACCGAAAAACGCACCATTTATATTTTTGGCGCGAGCCATGCGGGCATTCTTGCCGAAGAAATGTATTACCGCGCGGGCGGGCTGATGCTGATTAACCCCATCTTTGGCAGCGAGATTATGCTCAACCGCGCGCCCGTTACCGTAACCAGCCGCATGGAGCAACTGGAAGGCTATGGCACGGTATTGGCGGAAGGTGTCGATTTTCATGCGGGCGACGTGCTGATTGTCCATTCCGTATCCGGACGCAATGCGGTGGCCATAGATTTGGTACTGGCCGCGCGTGCCAAAGGCGTACAAATTATCGCGCTGACCAACCTGCGCTATTCGCAAAGCGTGACCAGCCGCCATTCCAGCGGCAAACGTCTGTTTGAACTCGCCGATATTGTGCTGGACAATCACGGCGTCATCGGCGATGCAGTGTGCGAACTGCCCGGCGTGACGCAAAAAGTCGGACCGGCTTCAACCGTGGTCGGCACGGCGCTGTTGAACACCATCGTGGTGGAAGTCTGCCAGCGTCTTGTCGCAGGAGGGATGCAGCATCCGCCGGTGTTTTATTCGGCAAATCTTGACGGCGGCGCGGCACGCAACCAGGCGCTGGCAGAGGAATACCGCGACGTCATCCGCTATCGGCTGTGAGCGCTGGTTTCTGTCGTAAAGCCTGCTGCATGGGCTTTATGTTGTTGGGCGTTTGAATGGCTGCGCCCTACCCTACCTCTATGACCCTGCTCTTTCCGCGCCGCATCACCCGCTTCCTCCTCTCGCTCATTTACGCCGCCTTCTTCGCCTGGGCGACGTGGATGAGTGCCTTCGTCTTCGAGTTCAACGATGAAGACCGCCTCTACCAGGTGCTGTTCTGTCTCGCCTTCGCCGCGCATGGCTGCTGGCTCGGCGCCCGCCATGCGCGTTACGTCTTCCGCCGTGAGTCCGTCCACCTCGACGCCGACGGCATCACCCTTTGGCACAACGATGTGCGGCAATGGCACGCCCTGTGCCTGCCGTGGGCGGACGTGCTTGATGTGTGGACGGACAATATCCGCCTGTACCGTGCCGAAGCCCGCCTCTGCCTTGTCTGGCGCGGCGGCAAGCGGGTGGAAAATGTCGCGTTGCGCTTGCCGCCGGGGCTTTATCGCCTGAGCAACGGCAAGCGTTGTCGAAACCAGACTGCCGCCGCCTTGCTCGCACAACTTGCCGCGCGCCGTCTGCCGCCACCGCTGGCGCAACCGCCCGTGTTTGCCGATGTCAGCGGGAGCTGGCTATTTTCCGATATCGACGGGGTTTTCTATGGCATCGCCGCCATTCCGCTCGCCATTCTGACGCTGATGTCCCTCGGCCTGCTCGTGGGCTTGCTTTTTTATGCGAAGACGCTTGATGACGTGACGACGATGCTGCTGCTCGGCAGCCTGTTTTCGCTCATCACCCTGATCTCCCTGCGCGCCATGAGCAACGGCTTTCGCCGCTGGCGGGACGGCTGCAACGGGCGCATCTTCTTGCGCCTTGACCGCGATGGCGTGCATTACTGGCGCTACGGCATGGCGCGCTACACCCCGGCAATGATTCCGTGGGCAGCGATTAACGACGTGGCGGCAGATTGCTGGCGACAGCCAAAATGCGGCTGGCTTTGCACCGTCAATATCAGTTGGCGCCCGCACGCAAACGCCGTCTATCTGCGCCATCTCCGCTACAACACTACCCGGAGCCGGGACAATCGCGAACAGACGCGCGACATTGCCGCCCGCATCCGCGCGAATAGCCCCAACCACGGTCAATACGACCACCTGCCGCGCACTTTTCTGGACGATGTCAGCGGTTACACCAGCTTCAACCCCGACAACCCGCCGTAACGGTGTTTGCAATCAAGATGTGCCGACGGCGTCCGTGCCAGAGACACGAAACAGGTTCTAGGCGCTGTTTGCAATTCGGCGGAGCCCCTCTCCCTCTGGGAGAGGGGTTGGGGTGAGGGCGGTAAGCAATTGAAAAATTGGAATTTCGGCTCATCAATAATATCGCTCACCCCCTCCCCAACCCTCCCCTGCAGGACGCGCAGCGCCCGCAGCGGGCGGGTTCCGTGCGTAGGGTGTGTGGCGGCGTAACCGACACGCACGCGGGAATTTGACATCAGCAAACGCGTGCGTGCCTGCGGCACACACCCTACAAACTAATGATGTAGCTCACAAAATCGTTGCCACGCAACCGTATTGGATTGGGCGTGTTTACGGCTGAATGGTAAACAGGCCTTAACCAAACCTGCGAATGAAATCATCATGTTATGGCCAATTGTAAACAGCACCTAGACATTTCCCACGCATTTCACCGCACCTTCACACAATGGTGTCCGGCACAGGCGATACTGCC
>NZ_DBHKZK010000091.1:0-3407 GCF_057314735.1 Cardiobacterium sp. | reverse complement strand
GGCTGCATCATGGTTTGGTTACCGCTATGAGTGAATTGTAAACAGCCCCTAGGGGGTGTTTGCAATTTGAAAGACCCCCTTCCCTGCTGGGCGAAGCCCGCAGCGGGCGGGTACCTACGCAAAATGCGTCCGCATTTTGCGTAGGTACCCGGGGGAGGATTGGGGAGGGGGTGAGCGATATTATGGATGAGCCGAAATTCCAATTTTTCAATTGTTTGCTACCCTCATCCCAACCCCTCTCTCGCTACGCGAGCAAATACTTGTCCCAGAGGGACTGGAACAGCTCGCGCAGCGACAAGCATTGCTTGCGAAGCAAGAGAGAGGGACTTATCCGCCGAATTGCAAACAGCGCCTAGGGAAGGGCAGGGCTGTCGTTGCTCGGCGTTCTCATCTGTATTGCGGTAAGCGGCACAACATTTTTGAGTATGATGTACTAATCCTCGCAGTAACGGCAAACGTTACCGCATAGACTACCGCAAAAAAGTTTGGTTACAACAGGATTTTGCCGGTTTCAAGTGCAGACAAATGGACGCAAACGAGTGAAAGATTCCCGCAATTACTGGTCTCAAGTGCAAAAAAAGCACCCGGCTGGGTGCATTTGCTTTTGAATGTGGCGGAGAGACAGGGATTCGAACCCTGGGAGGGCGTTAACCCCCGTCGGTTTTCAAGACCGGTGCATTAAACCACTCTGCCATCTCTCCGAAGGCGGCGAATTATAGTGGAGTTGTGTGGGCTTTGTCCAGTATGCGGTAGCCCTGAGTCTTGGCATGGTTATGGCGCACTATTTTTACAGTTCTGCATTACACAGAACACACCCAAAAGGGGCGGGAGATACAACTTTGTACGTTCCGTTCTACGGGGTTTGCGGCAGGCGTGTGGCCAAAATCCTTAAATCTGCCGTTTTTCTCTGTTTTTGCCTTCTATTTATCTATTAATTAACAGTGTATTACGCAAAGATTCTCATCAAGCACCATAAAAGTCTTGATTATGCAAACAAGAACTCCTATTATTCGCTCCGACGGAACAGCTAATGCTAACTGTCACATTGCCTCATGATGATTATTGCCCCGCATGATTGTGCGGGGTTTTTTTTTGCCCGTGAAAAGTGTTGATACTGCTACAATGCCGCCGCTTTACAGTTTAAGAGGTACAAAAATGGCTATAAATCCAACACTTACCATCGCGCGCCGTGCCGCCGAGGAAGCGGGCAAGATTCTGCAAATGGGGCTGCGCCAGCTCGACCAAATCCAGATTGAAGAAAAGGGGCGCGGTGATCTGGTCAGCGTCGTTGACCGGCGCGCCGAAGAGGTCATCAAGAATATCCTGCTCGACAAGTACCCACAGCACGATTTTCTCGGCGAAGAATCGGGCGAAACCCGCGCCCGCGCTGAAGAAAGCGAATTTTGCTGGGTGATTGACCCGCTGGACGGTACCACCAATTTTCTGCACGGCCTGCCGCAGTTCGCCGTTTCCATCGGCCTGGTCAAGCGCGGCAAACCGGAGCTGGGCATCGTTTATAACCCGGCGACGGAGGAATGGTTCACCGCCGCGCGTGGCGAAGGCGCACAGCTGAACGGGCGCAAGCTGCGGGTCAGCGCCCTGCGCGACGGTGGCCGCGCCATCGTCGCCACCGGTTTTCCCTTCCGCTACCCCGAGCTGATGCCGCGCCAGTACGCGATTTTGCAATCGGTGCTGACGGAAATCGCCGACGTGCGCCGCCTCGGTTCTGCTTCGCTCGATTTGTGCTTTGTCGCCGCCAACCGCGTTGACGGCTTCTTTGAAATGGGGTTGAAACCGTGGGACATCTGCGCCGGCATCCTCATCGCGCAAGAAGCGGGGGCGATTGTCACCGACCTTGACGGCGGGCACACCATGCTCGATTCCGGCAACATCGTCGCCGCCAACACCTACCTGCACAACACCCTGCTGGCGCGCATCGCCGCCGCATGATTGCCCGCTGGCTGACCCGCTTCATCTGCCCGCGTTGCCTCATCTGCGGTGCGCCCGAAGTGATTGGCCTTTGTGATGCCTGCGCCAAGCGCCTGCCGTCTGTCGGCAAACATTGCCCGACCTGCGCCAACGGCGTCGCCGACGAACGCTATCCCTGCGGCGCCTGCCTGCAACGGCCACCCGCCTACCAGCGGCTGCTGGTGCGCTGGCAATTCACCGAAGACGTGCGCAACATCATCCTGCGCGGCAAATATCAGGCCGACCGCCGCGCGCTGCGCGTGCTGGAAGACGAAACCTGCCGCCTGTTGCGTGCGCATCTGGTCGCCGTTGATGCCGTCGTCGCCATGCCCGTTTCCGTCAAACGCCTGCGCCAGCGTGGCTACAACCAGACCCTTTACCCGGCGCGTGCCGCCTCCCGCCTGCTCGGCGTCCCGCTCATCGGCGAAGACGTTTTTGCCAAAGCCGGGCGCGTGCCCCAATCAAGCCTGCCCACCCACGCCGCCAGACGGCGCAACATCCGTGGCGCCTTTGCCGTGTGCGGCGACCTGCCGCCACGCCTGCTGCTGGTCGATGACGTTGTCACCAGCGGCGCGACCCTGCGCGAAGCCGCGCGCACCCTCGCCGCTGCGGGCGTGCAGGAAATCACCGCGCTGGCGATCGCCGCCGCGCACCGCCGCAATCCCTGAACACCTGGAACAACCATGCAAGAAATCCTCCCCGTCATCGGCTTTATCTCCACCTACCTTGCCGCCAAATGGAGCGGACACGGTGAACAGGCGCTCTACTGGGCGACCGCCGTCCTCATGATTGGCACCGTGCTGCAACTCCTCTGGCTGCGTGGACGCAAAAAACCGGTCAGCAAACAGCACTGGCTGACTGCCATCGCCATCCTCGTCCTCGGCAGCATCACCCTCATCCTGAAAAACCCGATGTTCATCAAATGGAAACCGAGCATCGTTTACCTCGTCTTCGCCGCCGCCCTGCTCGTCACCCAATGGCAGGGCAAAACCAACCTCATCCAGAAAATGCTCGGCAGCGTCCTCACCATGCCGGACGCCCTCTGGCGCCGCCTCAACCTCATCTGGGCGCTTTACTTCATCCTGATGGCGGTGCTGAACCTCGTCATCGCCTACGGCTTCTCCGACGACTTCTGGGTTGGCTTCAAGCTCTGGGGCAGCGCCGGCGGCACCCTGCTGTTCATGCTGGTACAAATCTACCTGCTGCGCGGCTACCTCAACCACGACGAAGAAAAACAGGACTAATCTGCACAAAACCACGGAAAAACAGCAAACTGAATAAAAAAGCGGTCAAAAGACGAAAAAAACACAAAACGTCGCTTGACCGCTCCCAAAACGCCGCTATAATGCGCGCCACACAACAACGCGGGAATAGCTCAGTGGTAGAGCACAACCTTGCCAAGGTTGGGGTCGCGAGTTCGAATCTCGTTTCCCGCTCCA
>NZ_DBHKZK010000090.1:0-2272 GCF_057314735.1 Cardiobacterium sp. | reverse complement strand
AAGGGGTTAGACCAATTGTAAACAGCCCCTAACCCCGCTCCGCCCCTGCCGCGGAGAAAACAGGGCAGGGCATCAAACCGCCCCAACATACATACACCAACCCCGCTACCCTGTATGTAAACGCCGACCGGAAACCCCATGACTAATTTCCGCGAAAAACACCGCCAGGCGGCTGCGACCAGCCGCCGCCTCAACCTCGCCTTTTGGCTGGCGGCGCTGGCGAGCTACCTCAGCTACAGCCTCGCCTGCGCGCTCACCCTCTTTGGCATCTCTCCCCTCATCGCCGTCTATAGCGGACAACACTTCGTCAGCCGCTACCTTTGGATTAGCCTCGCCTTTGGCCTCGTCCCCACCGGCATCATGCTCCTTGCCTACAGCGACGCACGACGCAAAATGCGCGAACGCAGCGCGGGCGAACAGGCACGGGCGCTCGGTGCCGAACCCACCCGCGACAACTCCGCCCGCGACCGCCGCTACACCAACCTCGTTGCCGAAATGAGCGCCGCTTCCGGCAATCCGCCGCCCGAAACCTTCATCCAGCGCCACGACTTTAGCATCAACGCCTTCATCCTCGGCGGCGCGGACGACAGCCTCGCGCTCACCATCAGCCAGGGCGCGCTGGACAGCCTCACCCGCGACGAACTGCAAGCCGTCATCGCCCACGAATACGGCCACATCGAAAACGGCGACCTCGCCATCTACAGCCAGCTCACCGCCATCCTGCACGGTTACTACATCATCAGCGAATGGCAAAACCAGCAAGACCGCATCCACACCGCGCCGGAAGCCAACCTGTTTGACCTGCGCGGCCTCTTTGCCAACGAACAGGGCTACAGCTACACCGGCGGTATCCTCGCCCTCTTCGGCAGCATCCACTACCTCTGCGGCCGCCTGTTGCAAGCCGCCTTCTCGCGCCAACGCGAACACATGGCCGACGCCCGCGCCGTGCAATACACCCGCCACCCGGACGCCCTCATCGGCGCGCTGAAAAAAGCCCTCGCCCTGCAACAAAACGGCGTCTGCCTCCTCCGCCCGCCGCTTGACCGCGCCCACATCTACTTCATCTACTACCAAAGCGCGCAGAACCGCCTGCTGCGCACCCACCCGCCGCTGCGCGAACGCATCCAGACTTGGGGCGGCGGCGACGTCAGCGAGCGCGAACTCGACGCCATCCTCTTCGACATCCAGCAACAGGCGCGCGACCAATACGAAACCAACCCTGTGCAGCGCAGCAAAAGCGCGCTCACCAGCAGCGCCACCTACCCGCTCATCAGCCTTGACCGCACCCTGGCTGCGCAACACTACCCCGCGCCCGTGGACGCCGCCGCCGCGCTCCTCGCCCTCTACATCTACCACAGCGGCGCCAGCCCCTTCGACATCGAACAAAACCGCGTCATCCCGCTGGAAACCCTCGACGCCGCCCGCCCGGCGCTGAACACCATCGAACACGCCGCGCCGCTGGCACAAATCCCGCTGCTCGGCCACCTCACCCGCGCCACCGCCACCCTCAGCGAAAGCGAAAAAGACACCCTCGAACAACACATCCGGCGCCTGATCAAACTGGACAAACATCTCAGCCGCTACGAACTCGCCGCCTACATCTGCTGGCGCGCGAGCCGTCACCCGGCAGGAAACGACAGCAACTACCGCGCCCAGCGCGACGCCATCATTTACCTCTACAACTACCTCATCAGCGACGCGCCGGACGATGACGAAGCGCAAGAAAACTACCAGCGCCTCTGGACAAACAGCCTACCGCTTGACGCGCCGCCGCACACCCGGCTCGACACCGCCGACGCTAAAACCGGCCTGCAACTCTGCCGCCATCTGGAAAATCTGCGCCAGCTAGACGCCACCTACCGCAAGGCGCTGCTGGACGCCATCGAAGGCTACTACCGCCGCCGCGAAAAAGTTACCCTGCCGCAGGCATACTTGCGCTACGCCTTACAACAGGCGCTGAGCTGACGTCAAAGCCGCGGTCTCACCAACAAAAAAATCCGCCAGGCGAGCCCGGCGGATTAGCGGCAGAAGCATTTGTCCTTGCAATGCCCCACAGACAGAAAAAATAAGGTGGTGTCCTAAAATGTATGCTGATAAACGGCGGGCAAACAAAAAGCAACGGAGACACGGTATATTTGAGTTGTGCAAATTCAAATTACCATTTGCTGTCCCCGTTGCCGTGGGCAGAATATAAAGCGAAACGGCAAATCCGGCAATAACAAGCAAAAATACCTCTGCAAAGCCTGTGGCAGGCAGTTTGTTGGTGACCACA
>NZ_DBHKZK010000089.1:0-17684 GCF_057314735.1 Cardiobacterium sp. | reverse complement strand
GTGACCTACCAATGGCAGCGCGACGGTCAGCCGATCGCCCAGGCCAACGGCAAGACCTACACCCTCACCAGCGACGACGCCGGGCACAAAATCAGCGTGCATGTCGAATACACCGACAACAAGGGCACGACAGAAAAACCGACCAGCGCCGCGCTGGATGTAGAAAGCACCCCAACCCCGCCGCAGCCGAACCACGAAGGTACGGTGAACATCACGGGTGAAGCCAAAGTCGGCAGTGAACTCACCGCCACCATCAGCGATGCCGATGGCGTGCCGGATACGGGCGTGACCTACCAATGGCTGCGTGACGGTCAGCCCATCAGCGGACAAACGGGCAGCAGCTACACGCTCACCAAAGACGATGCGGGACACAAAATCACCGTGCGTGCTACCTACAAAGACAACGCCGGACACAATGAAAACCCGTTGAGCGAGGCTACCGCTACCGTCGCTGATACCCCGGCACCAAATCCGCCGCCGCAACCCAATCACGAAGGAAAAATTAGCCTCAGCGGCGAGGCGAAAGTCGGACAGACGCTGACCGCTGCCGTTAACGATGACGACGGCGTACCCGCTAACGTGCAATACCAGTGGCTGCGCGACGGCCAGCCGATCGCCAACCAAACAGGCAGCACCTATACCCTCACCAGCGATGACGCGGGACACAAGATCAGCGTGCGTGCCACCTACAAGGACAACGCAGGGCATGATGAAACCCCGCTCAGTCCGCCGACGGATACCGTTGCCGATAACGGCGCGACGGCGAACCACCCCGGCACGATTAAGGTCGAGGGCACCAACCGCGTCGGCTATACCTTTACCGCCGTAATTGATGATCCGGACGGTGTGCCGGATAGCGGCGTAACTTATGAATGGTACGAGTTCTACGGCAAGCACCTCGGCAGCGGCAAAACCATCACCCTGACGGAAGAACAGGTAGGGATGCAGTTGCAGGTGAAAGCAAGTTACACCGACAAGGCCGGCCATCACGAGGACATTATCAGCCGCTTTAGCGGCACCATTCTGCCCGATCACGGCGGCGGCACGGGCGCCGGCATCAACCCGCCGGCAGCCGATGCACCGCATGTCTCCATCAGCGGTGCAGACACCGTCAAGGAAGGTGACACCATCATCTATACCGTCTCTATCGATAAACCCGTGGATAAAGACGTCAGCGTGGACATCAAAATCCAGCATGGCAGCACCACGGTGGACGATGTCGGCGTGCGCTGGGGTATGCAGCGTGCCACCATCAAGGCGGGCGAAACCAGCACACGCATCTGGGTCGATACCGCCAAAGACGGCGTGGTCGAAGGCAATGAAACTTACAAACTCAGCATCAGCAATGCTGTGTATGGCACGGTTTATGCGCCGAACGTCAAGCCAATCGAAGACAAAGTCAGCGCCCAGTCTGTCTTCATGCTGTCGTACAAATACCCGCTGGCGCAGCCCAACACCGATATCTATTCCGACTACTGGCAGGCAGTGCATAACGCGGGCAGCAAGAAAATTCCCTACGTTCTGGTCACGCCGGACGCCAGACCCAACGCCATCCTCGATCCGGGCTATGTGAAAGTCATCGCGAAAAACATCGAAATGGGCTTCAAGAATGTCGTCTATGTGCGCACCATCCAGCAGACTCGCGATCTGGCCGAGGTCAAAGCCGAAATCGAAAAATACTTCGAGCTCTACGGCAAGGACAACATCCACGGCATCTATCTGGACGAAATCAACCCGCACAACAACGCCGCCGTCGCCTATCTCGCCGAACTCTACAACCACATCAAGAGCCATTACGGCAACAAACTGGTGGTGGCCAATCCGGGTTCGCACATTACGGATGCCATCGCGCCCTATGCCGACCTCTTCATGCTCAATGAAAGCACAGCGGACGACTACATCAACCACTACAAGAACCCGACCTCGGCGTTTGAAAACGATCCGGCAAACGCCCACCGCATCATGCACACCATCTATGACGCGAGCGCAAGCGATTACGACAAGATCATCGAGCTGACGCGCAGCCGCAATGCCGGCTGGGTTTATCTCACCACCGACAGCATTCACCCGGATGGCCGCCCCTACAACGATCTGCCGCAGGATTTCACCAAACTGGTGGATCACATCAATGACTTGGGCGCGACACCTGCTGACCCGAACCGTAGCGGTACTTTGCCGGTGCTCAATGGAGCCCATATCGACACTGCCGGTGTGGAAACCACCATTATTGATGCCGACAGCAGCAACCAGCCAGGCAGCGTCAGGATCAGCGGCGAGGCCAAGGTAGGTAGTGAACTGACCGCGCTGGTCGCGGACGGCGACGGTTTCGCCGCCGCTAACGTGCAATACCAATGGCAGCGTGACGGCCAGCCGATCGCCCAGGCGAACGGCAAGACCTACACCCTCACAAGCGACGATGCCGGACACAAAATCAGCGTGCAGGCGACCTATAAAGACAACGCCGGACACGACGAAAACCCGACGAGCGAGGTGACTGACATCCCCGCGCCGCCGCCGAATCAGCCGGGCAGCATCGCCATCAGCGGCGAAGCGAAAGTGGGCAGCACCCTGACCGCTACCGTAAGCGACGGCGACGATTTCGCTGCTGACAAAGTGCAATACCAATGGCTGCGCGACGGGCAACCCATCGACAAGGCCAACGGCAGCACCTATACGCTCAGTAAAGACGACGCCGGGCACAAAATCAGCGTGCAGGCGACCTATAAAGACAACGCCGGGCATGATGAAAGTCCGACGAGCGAGGTGACGGACATCCCCGCCCCGCCTGCAAACCACGAAGGCACCGTCACCATCACAGGCGAAGCACTGGTCGACAAAACCCTGACCGCGACCATTGATGACAAAGACGGCGTTGACCCTGCCCAGGCGCATTACCAATGGCTGGTAGACGGCAAAGCCGTGGACGGCGCGACGAATGCCACCTACAAAGTCCGCCCCGAAGATGCTGGCAAAGCCATCAGCGTGCACGTCGAATACACCGACAACGCCGCGCACGATGAAAAGCTCGATAGCAGTGCGGCCGATGCCACTGTGGATCACCACAGCGGCTACAAACTTGTCTGGAAGGATGAATTTGACGGCACCACGCTTAACCGCGATAACTGGGGCTACCAGACCGGCGGCTGGAACAGCTCGAAAGTGCAGAACTACTACAGCGACAGCGACAAAAACGTCTCCGTCAGCGATGGCAGTCTCAAAATCACCGCGCACCACGAAAGCACCCCCATCAAGACTGGCTCGGGCGAGAACGAGAAAAGCTACGACTTCTCCTCGGGCTTCGTGCAAACCCAGGGCAAACAGGCGTGGACTTACGGCTACTTTGAAGCACGGCTGAAAATGCCGAATGCCGAAAACGGCAGCCTGTGGCCGGCATTCTGGATGAGTCCGGACAAAGCCAAATACGGTGGCTGGCCGCGCAGTGGCGAAATAGACGTCCTCGAAACCCGCAGCTACATCAACAACGAAGACCGCGATCACGACGGGCAAATCAAGGTCGCCGCCGATGCCCACTGGGGCACCGGCTACGGCAAAGGCAACCACCGCCACAAACAGGGCATCACCTACGTGGATGGCAGCGACGAATGGCACACCTATGCCGTCAAATGGCAGGAAGGCAAACTCGAATACTACGTGGATGGTCGCCACTACCACACCATTGACAACTTCGCTGCGCCGAACGCCACTGAGCACCCCGGCCCGTTCAACATCCCGTTCTACCTGCGCCTCAACGTTGCGGTCGGCGGCGACTACATGACCGGGAAATACCAGGATGCGCACAACAGCATCGACAAATTCCCGGCGACGATGGAAGTCGATTACGTCCGCGTTTACCAGTTGGACGGCACACCGCCGACTCCACCGCCGCCGAATCAACCGGGTAGCATTGCCATCAGCGGCGAAGCGAAAGTGGGCAGCACCCTCACCGCGACCGTAACCGACGGCGACGATTTCGCCGCTGATAAAGTGCAATACCAATGGCAGCGCGACGGCAATCCTATTGATAGTGCCAATAGCAGCACCTACACCCTGACCAAAGACGACGCCGGGCATAAAATCACCGTGCGCGCCACTTATCAGGACAATGCCGGGCACGATGAAAATCCGACCAGTGACGGGACGGACATCCCCATGCCGCCGCCGTCTGGCAAAGTCGGCGAATATGTACCGAAGCCGACCACCGACTTTATCGCCAATGTCAAAGATGCGGAATATGGTGCCAAGGGTGACGGGCAAACGGATGACACTGCCGCTATCCAGAAAGCCATTGATGCGGTCGCGGAAAAAGGCGGCGGTATCGTCGATATTCCAAACGGCACCTATCTGATTGACGCCATGCGCCAGGAAACCTCGTCCTACGAAACCAGCGGCCTCGTCCTGAAGAGCAACGTCACCCTGCGCATGGCCGACGGTACCGTGCTCAAATCGCTGCCGAACGACTCCCAGTTTGCCTCCGTCGTCACCATCAAAGACGCTAACAATGCCCACATATACGGCGGCACTATTGAAGGTGACCGTGATAGCCATACCGGTGAATATGGCGAATGGGGGCATGGTGTGCGTATCACCAACTCCACCAACGTTGTTGTGGAAAAAGTCACCTCCAAAAATAACTGGGGCGACGGCTTCTACGTCGGCAAGCGTGGCAGCAGCGACATCGAGACCCAAAACATCACCTTCTATCAGGTGAACGCCGATCACAACCGCCGCCAGGGCATCTCCATTACCCACGGCAAGGGCATCAAAGTCCTCAACTCCGTCTTCAAGGACACCGACGGCACCGACCCACGCGCCGGTATCGACGTCGAGCCGAACAAAAACGAGCAAGTCAGCGACGTGGAAATGCGCGGCAACACCTTCTCCGGCAACCGCTACGGCATCGTTGCCTCGAACCACATGCACGGCGGCAGCACGGCGGTGAAAAATATTACCTTCGAAAACAACATCGTCGAGGATAACCACGTTGGCATCCTCTACGTTGGCGTCGAAGGCGGCACCATCCGCCACAACACCGTGCGTCAAAAACACGACATGCCCGAAAAGTACCCCTACCACCACCAGTACGGCATAGAGCTGCGCAACGGTGCCGTGCATTCGACTACCGGCGTTACCGTCAGCGACAACGACCTCTACGGTGGCAACGTCATCGACCGCCACACCAGCGGCAACACCATCGGCACCAACCACTTCAAGAGCGCCGTGTACATCAAGGGTATCGCCCAGCCGGGACAAACCCTCACAGCCGAAGTCTATGACGGCGACTACGGCGAACTGTACCGCCACATCAGCATTAAAGTGCCGGCCAAATCCGTTACCAGCTACCGCTGGTATGCCGACGGCGTGGAAATCGAAGGGGCACACGAATCCACCTACACCCTGACCGAGGCAGAAAAAGGCAAGAAAATCACCGTCAAAATCGCCTACACCGACACCGCCGGGCAGGAAGAAAGCGCCACCAGCGACGCCACCATGCCGGTTGGCTACGAGAACCACGCACCGACCGACATCACCCTTGACCCGCGCGTCATCTACGGCAACGAAGACCAGGCCGAAGTCGGCACCCTCAAAGCCATTGACGCGGATAAGGGTGACCGCTTCACCTACACCGTCAATGACGACCGTTTCGAAGTCAACGGCGACATGCTGCGTCTGAAAAAAGGACAAAGCCTTGACTACGACAAAGTGAACAGCGTCACCCTCACCGTCACCGCGACTGACCAGATGGGGGCGAGCTACAGCAAAACCTTCACCGCCTACGTGCGCGCGCCGAAGGGGATGCCCGGCTTCGACTACTACGACCTCACCCTCTCTGCCAACAAACTGATGGAAGGCAAAGACGGCGCCAGCGTCGGCAAACTCACCCTGCACGACCGCAGCGTCGGCAAAGACTACACCTATCACGTCAGCGACCCGCGTTTCGAAATCGTGGACGGCACCCTCAAACTCAAAGCCGGGCAAAAAATCAACTACGACCAGGAACAAACCGTCGCCGTCAGCGTGACCGTCAGCAACAGCGGCGGCATGACCATGCGCAAAACCTTCACCCTGCACGTCGAAGACGATCCGAACTACCCGCCCAGCGGCAACAACGTGCTGCCTGAACCTGTGGACATCCACAGCGCCGCTGAGGCGGGCGACGCCCTGCACAGACACGACGCCGACAGCGCAGACAACCATAACCACAGCGACAGCCACGGCGCAGTAGCAAACCACGCGGAAAGCGGCGATACCCATACCGCCGCTGACCATGCGCAGCACGACGGCGCAGCAAACAACGCCGCGCAGACCCTGGGCGATAGCGACGCGCCCGTCCACCTCAGCGCGCCCCTCAACGCCACCGCGCAGGCCGAACTGGCGGACAAGAGCAGCGCAGAAATCCTCGACCACCTCGGCGAGCATGGCGGCGACGCCTTCACCTTCGATGTGAGCGAAACCCCGCACACCCTCACCGGCACAGACGGCAACGACAACCTCGTCGCAGTCGGCGGCGCGAACACCCTCAAAGGCGGCGAAGGTGCGGACCAGTTCATCTTCATCACCCAGCCAAAAGACGGGGACAGCCCGGCGCTGAACCAGATCCTCGACCTCAACAGTGGGGAAGACCGCATTCGCCTCGTTACAGGCAAAGGCGAGGCCATCAGCGACCTGCAATACGACGCCGACAGCCGCCTCCTCAGCTACACCCTGCACGACAGCGAAAACCGCAGCTACCACAACAGCATCACGGTGAACGCGCACGACGGCCACACGCTGACGCAGGAAGAAGTGCTGGCGGCGGTGAGCATCCTGTAAACAGCGCCAAGCGGCAAAAAACGGGCTTCGGCTCGCCACCACAAAAAACTCCCCCGCTGGGGGAGGGCAGGGGAGGGGTTACTGGCGACACGCGCAGTATCCATGACCGCCGCTGACGTCTGCAAACCGCCTGGCCTGTAGGGTACGCCCCGGCACCAGACTGGCGTGGACAAGCACAGATGTGCAAAATGCCGCCGCACAACCCCCTCCCCCCGTGGGGGAGGGCAGGGGTGGGGTTACTGGCGACACGCGCAGTATCCATGACCGCCGCTGACGTCTGCAAACCGCCCATCAGCCCCTCCCTCGCTGCCTGCAGGGAGGGGTTTGACCCCATAAAACCGACCATAGGGTGCGCCTTGGCGCACCGCCGACACCAACGCACCCGCCCCATCCGGCAAAGGACTTCCGCCCATGAACACCATCACCCTCAAAGACACAAACGGCAACACCATCGCCCAATACCCGCTGAGCGGCGCGGGCGAACAGCACATCGAAGCCATCAACGGCGCTTACTACCAGCTTGACGGCCTGCCCGACATTCGCACCGCGCGCGACGGCGACGACCTGCGCATCACCCCCGGCGACGGCCAGGGCACGCTCGTCATCGACGACTACTACGCCCGCGGCGAAGGCGCGCTGGTCGGCACCCAGCCCGACGGCAGCCTCTACCGTTATCCGGTCGCCGTCGCCCCCGAACACCTCCTCGCCGAAACCCTCGCCGACGACAGCGCCAGCGCCGCCGCAGGCAGCGACATCAGCTCGGCGCCCCTTGCCACCATCGGCGCGGTCGGCCTCGTCGCTGGCGGCATCGCCATCGCCGCGCACAACCACGACAAACACCACAAACACCAGCCGGCGCAACCGCAGCAGCCGGGCGACAACCCGCCGCCCACGCCCGCCCCCGGCAACACCCCGGACAACCACGCCCCGCTCCCGCCCGACCAAAAAACGCCGGGCAACAACACCTACCCGCTGTTCCCGCCACCTGTGGATGCGCCCGACAACCCGAATCCGTCGCCGAACCCGAACCCGTCGCCGAACCCGAATCCGTCGCCCAATCCAAACCCGAACCCGCAACCGCAACCCAACCACGCGGGCAAGGTCAGCATTACGGGCGAAGCGAAAGTCGGCAGCGAGCTGAAAGCGACTGTAACCGACGAAGACGGCGTTCCGACGACGGGCGTCAAATACCAATGGTTTGCCGACGGCAAGGCGATAGATGGCGCCACCAGTCAAACCTTCACCCTCACCGCCGCGCAAAAGGGCGCGAAAATCACAGTGCAGGCGACTTACGACGACAACGCCAACAATCACGAAACGCCGACCAGCGACGCCACCGCTGCGGTCGCCGATAACAGCGCGCCGAATCCATCGCCGAACCCGAACCCGTCGCCGAACCCGTCGCCCAATCCACAACCGAATCCGAACCCATCGCCGAACCCACAACCGAATCCAAACCCGTCACCCAATCCGCAGCCGCAGCCCAACCACGCGGGCAAAGTGAGCATCAGCGGCGAGGCGAAAGTCGGCAGCGAATTGAAAGCGACCATAACCGACGAAGATGGCGTACCGACTACTGGCATCAAATACCAATGGTTTGCCGACGGCAAGGCGATTAGCGGCGCGACCGGTCAAACCTTTACCCTCACCGCCGCGCAAAAGGGCGCGAAAATCACGGTGCAGGCGACCTACGACGACAACGCCAAAAACCACGAAACGCCGACCAGCGACGCCACTGATGCGGTCGCGGATAGCAGCACGCCGAATCCGTCGCCCAACCCGAACCCGCAACCCAACCCGAACCCGTCCCCCAATCCAAATCCATCGCCCAACCCGAATCCGAACCCGTCACCCAATCCGCAACCGCAGCCGAATCACGCGGGCAAAGTCAGCATTACAGGCGACGCCAAAGTCGGCAGTGAATTGAAAGCGACTGTCACCGACGAAGATGGCGTGCCAACGAGGGGCGTCAAATACCAATGGTTTGCCGACGGCAAGGCGATAGACGGCGCCACCAGTCAAACCTTTACCCTCACCGCCGCGCAGAAAGGCGCGAAGATTACGGTGCAGGCGACCTACGACGACAACGCCAAGAACCACGAAACGCCGACCAGCGACGCCACCGCCGCCGTAGCCGACAACAGTGCGCCGAACCCGTCACCTAACCCGAACCCGTCACCCAATCCAAACCCGCAACCCAATCCGAATCCGTCACCGAACCCGCAGCCGCAGCCTAATCATGCAGGCAAAATCAGCATCAGCGGCGACGCCAAAGTCGGCGAAACGCTGACCGCCAAAGTTGACGACGAAGACGGCGTGCCAACGACGGGCGTCAAATACCAGTGGTTTGCCGACGGCAAAGCCATCAGCGGCGCGACCAACAGCACCTTTACCCTCACCGCCGCGCAGAAGGGCGCGAAGATTACGGTACAGGCGACTTACGATGACAACGCCAAAAACCACGAAACGCCGACCAGCGACGCCACCGCTGCGGTTACCGATAACAGCACGCCGAATCCGTCACCCAATCCGCAACCCAATCACGCGGGCAAAGTCAGCATTACAGGCGACGCCAAAGTCGGTAGCGAATTGAAAGCGATTGTCACCGACGAAGATGGTGTGCCGACGACGGGCGTCAAATACCAATGGTTTGCCGACGGCAAGGCGATTAGCGGCGCGACCGGGCAAACCTTCACCCTCACCGCCGCACAAAAAGGCGCGAAAATCACGGTACAGGCGACTTACGACGACAACGCCAAGCATCATGAATCACCCATCAGCAGCGAAACGCAGGCGGTCAGTGAAGACACCCCGCCGCCGCCGAACGCGCCCGGCATTACCCTCACCGGCTCCAAGGAAGTGACGGAAGGCGGCAAGGCGACTTATACGGTCAGCCTCGACCAGCGTGCGCTGCCGCAGGCAAATTCGGCGAGCGAGCTATTGCACAACCTGCAAAATCAAAAGGGCATCCTCTTTGGCCAGCAGCGCGGGCTGGATGTGTCCTTCTCGCCGGAGAACAGCGACGGCAACCATTCCGACGTCTATGCGCTCTCCGGCCATTATCCGGGCATGATTGGCCTGGACATGATGGAGCCGCCGCGCCAGCGCAATCTGTCGGCGGAGGAAAACGGCAGGCGCATGGGGGAAGCGATGCGGAAAATCGACAGCATCGGCGGCATTCCCATCCTTTCCGCCCACTGGAATATGCCTGGCGGCGAGACCGACCGCACCAAGATTGACCTGAAGCGCCTCTTGCCCGGTGGCGACCAGAATGCGGAGCTGAACGGCTGGCTTGATGCCATCGTCGAGACTGGCAAGCACGCGGTGCGCGATGACGGCACCAAGATTCCCTTCCTCTTCCGCCCGCTGCACGAGGCCAACGGCGACTGGATGTGGTGGAATTACGAGCGCAGCGGCGCCGAGACCTACAAGGAGCTGTTCCGCTACATCGTCAATTACCTGAAAGAACACGGGCTGGACGGACAGATGCTCACCACCTTCGCCCCCAACGGCGGCTTTGGCGGCGATGAAAGCCGCTACAAGCTGCTCTATCCGGGCGATGACGTGGTTGACGTACTCGGCATGGATTTTTACGACACCGACAACACCCGCCTCGCCAAGGACAAGTGGGCGGGCGAGCTGGTGCAGGATTTGGCGATGCTGTCGCGCATGGCGGCGGCGCGCGGCAAAATCGCGGCGCTGGCCGAATTTGGCCGCGAAGGCTACAAAATGCTCAAGCCGGACGGCAACACCGACCCCAACTGGTACACCGACGTGCTGGAAGCCATCAAGGCCGACCCGGATGCTTCCAAAATCGCCTTCATGCACACCTGGGCCAATTTCGGCGGCAATCCGGTGTTTTCTGCCTTCACCCCGTGGCCGGGGCATGAAATGGCGGGCAATTTTAACGAGTTCGTGCGGCAGCTAACGATGACGCGCAACGCCGAGCGCGTCATTACCGTGGACGTCACCATCCAACATGGCACCACCGACGGCGGCGACGTGAAGACCATCACCCGCACCGTCACCATTCCCAAAGGGCAAAACAGCGCCACCTTCACCGTGGATGCGGTTGCGGATGGCAAAAAAGAAGGCGACGAGCATTACACCGTCAAAATCAGCCATGCCCAGGGTGGGCAGATTGAAGCGGGCAAAGACAGCGTCAGCACCACCATCCACGACGAAGGCAGCACCACGCCTGCCAACCGCCCCGGCAGCGTCACCATCAGCGGCGAGGCGATCGAAGACAGCTCGCTCACCGCGACCGTGGCCGACGAAGACGGCGTGCCGAACAACGTCGCCTACCAGTGGCTGCGCGACGGCACGGCGATAGACGGCGCACACGGCAAAACCTACGTGCTGCGCGGCGATGACGTCGGCCACAAAATCAGCGTGCAGGCGCGCTACACCGATAACGCGGCGCACGACGAAGCGCCGACCAGCAGCGAAACCGCAGCGGTTGAACGCAAACCCGCCGCGCCGCCGCCCGCGAACCAGCCCGGCATCGTCAACATCCGTGGCGAGGCGAAAATCGGCAGCGAACTCTCCGCCGAAGTCCGGGACGGCAACGGCTACGACGCCAACAGCGTCCAATACCAATGGCTGCGCGACGGCCAGCCGATTGCGGGCGCGACCCACGGCAACTACACCCTGCAAGCCGAAGACGCCGGACACAAAATCTCCGTCCGCGCCGCCTACACCGACGGCGACAAATACAGCGAAAACCCGACCAGCGCCGCCACCGACATCCCCGCCGCGCAGCCGCCGTCCGGCAACAGCCTCACCGTCACGGGCGAGGGCAAAGTCGGCACCGTGCTCACTACCGCCATTGCCGACGCCGACGGCGTGCCGAAAGTGGGCGTGCAATACCAGTGGTATGCCGACGGCAAGGCGATAGAAGGGGCGACGCACGAGGTTTACCGCATCCGCCCGGAAGACAGCGGCAAACACATCAGCGTGCAGGCGCAATACACCGACAACGCGGGCAATGCCGAGACCACCAACACCGCCGCCGTCGCGCAACAAGTTGCCGCCAACCCGGCGACGCAGTCCGCGCTCGGTCACAAACTCTACGCTCACGCCGAATACGGCAAATACATAGACGCGCGCGACTTTGGCGTTGACCCGGCCAACGCCGACAACACCGCCGCGCTGAAAGCGGCGCTCAAAGCGGCGGATGACGAAGGCGCGGCGCTCTACCTAGGCGCCGGCACGCTCAAATTGCACGAACAAATCCGCATCGGCACCGACGTATATGACAAAAGCGGCAACCTCGTTCAGGAAGGCTACGAAAACGTGCGCGCCATTTTCGGCGCGGGCATGGGCAAGACCAAACTCACCTTCGACTGGCAGCAGGAGGGCGTGTACGACCCGAAAACCAACGCCACCGACGCGCGCGCCCTCGCCGGGGTGCTGATAGACGGCGTCAACGGCAAAAGCGTCGCCGACCTCAGCGTCGAGTACCAGCACAAGACTGCCGAAGACTTCTACCGCAAGAGCAGCAGCTACTTCGGCAAAATCAACGGCATCGTCGTCAATGACGCCGACCACACCAAAATCGACACCGTGGAAGTGTCCGGTGCCAACCGCGCCGGGGTCTTCTTCACCTCGACCGAAACCAGCCGCAGCGGCGCGCGCGACCGCCTCATCCGTCACGAAATCAGCGAAGCCGATATGCCGCCCGCAGGCGACCACAACCAGCTCATCTACAGCAACCTGCACCACAACCGCGTGGCAGGCTCGCTGGTTGCCTACCAGCGCGACTTCAGCGCCGACAGCAACCACCTCGCCTGGAACGGCCACGAAGCCGACGGCGGCACCGGCTACGGCATCGCGGCGATGGCGGGCAGCTACAACTACGGCGTCACCTTCAGCCGCAACACCACCGACCACAACTACCGCAAAGGGCTGGACGTGCATGACGGCAACCACATCACCATCGAGAACAACATCGCCAGCGGCGACCGCCTCTACGGTATCGCCGTTTACAACCGCCAGTTCACGATGGACGACGTCACCATCCGCAACAACACCGTCAACGCCGATGCCACCTTCCGCCTCGACAGCGACGACGGCGACGACATCGCGGGCGGCACGCCGAACTACCGCCTCTACAGCGGCATCCAAATCCAGACTAACACCCAGCACGGCATCCAGGACCTGCAAAGCAAAGGGCCGGGCAAATACGACATCAGCGGCAACACCATCAACGGCCTCGACGTCTATCAGGACGCGATGCAGACCTACGGCATCGAATTTCGCAACCACGAACCGACGATGGACTACACGCTCACCATCCGCAACAACACCATTAGCGGCGAGAGCAGCAAATACCTCATCGGTGTTTTGAACGAAACCCGCCACAAAGACGGCAGCGTCGGCGAAGGCAGCGGCGACATCACCATCGAAGGCAACACGATGACGCTGGACCGCAGCGCGCGCTGGGCGGTGCCGGTGTACATCGAAGAAAAGGCGCACGACGGCACCCTGCGCGGCAGCGTCACCTACCGCAACAACCACCTCACCCTGAAAAGCGCGAGCGAAGGCAGCATCGAAGCCATCCAGATGGTTGGCAACGCGCAAAACTACGACATCGGCCACAACACCTTTGAGCTGCACGGCACCATCGACAAATCCGTCATCAGCCTGCACGGCCAGGGCAAAAACACCAAACCGCAGCTCAACGTGCATGACAACGACTTCACCACCGACAGCAGCAGCCTCGGCAAAAACTGGGTAGAAATCAGCCACAAAAACGGGGCGGACGCCACCGTCAGCGCGCATCACAACACCCTGAACGGCAAGGCGCTCGCCGACATCGGCGACCTCCCAACGCCGCCCGCGCCACAACCGCCTGCGGAAAACCACGAAGGCAGCGTCGCCATCAGCGGCGAGACCAAAGTCGGACAAACCCTCACCGCCGAAGTGACCGACGAAGACGGCGTGGACAGCAGCCAAATCAAATACCAATGGCAACGCGACGGCCAGCCGATAGACGGCGCCACCGCGAAAACCTACACACTCACCGCCGCAGACCTCGGCAAGGAAATCCGCGTGCAAGCAACCTACGAAGACAAGGCCAAACACCACGAAACCCCGACCAGCGCGGCGACAGCCACCGTGCAGGACGAGAACAGCGCGGGCAACCACGCGCCGCATGAACTCAAACTCGGCTACGGCCAGGACGCCGACCGCTCGCTCTCCTACTGGGTCAAAGGCGGCCAAAGCGGCGACACCGTTGGCAAACTGAGTGCCAAAGACGCGGACGGCGACAGCATTAACTGGCGCGTCAGCGACCCGCGCTTTGAAATCAGCGACAGCGGCGAACTCAAACTCAAAGACGGCGTCGCCCTCGACTACAGCAGCGAAAAACGGGTGGTGATGACCGTCACCGCTACCGACAGCCACGGCGCCGCCACCAGCCGCGACTTCGCCGTACAAGTACGCGACCCCGACACCCACAACCGCGGCGAAGACAACCACCCCGGCTACCTCGGCGTCTCCGGCGGCAACAAAGTCGGCGACACCCTGCAAGCCTGGTTCGACGACCAGGATGGCAAAGCGCAGGGCAGCGGCAACTACCAGTGGTACGCCAACGGCGAAGCCATCGCAGGCGCAACGGGCGACAGCTACACCCTGACTGCGGCGGAGGCGGGCAAAACCGTTCGCGTCGGCATCAGCTACCAGGACAACAAAGGCAACGCCGAACATCTCTACAGCGCGCCGACCGCCGCCATCAGCGACGACGCCCCGGTCGCCACCCTGCACGCCACCCGCAACAGCATCGCCGAAGGCAGCAGCATCACCTGCACCGTCAGCCTCGATCGCCCCGCCGAACGCGACATGACCTACACCATCCGCGCCCACCACGGCAGCACCAGCGACGGCGACTACAGCCTCAGCGCACAAACCGTCACCATCGCCAAAGGCCAAAGCAGCGCCAGCTTCACCGCCAGCGCCAACCGCGACGGCGCCTACGAAAACAGCGAAACCTTCGCCATCACCGCGACCGACGACAACGGCCACACCAGCCGCACCGACATCACCATCGCCAACACCGACGCCGCCGCTGTCCCCGCAGCGCCGACCATCAGCCGCGACGGCGACGGCGCGCGCATCACTCCGGCAGCAGGCGCGGACACCCTGCACCTCGGCTACCGCGACGCCAGCGGCATCCAGCACAACATCGACCTCAACAAAACCGCCGACGGCCAATGGCACAGCGCCGCCCGCGCGCTCGACTACGACGCCCAAACCGGCGCGGTCACACTCGCCCGCATCCAGCCGGGCAGCGACATCTTCGCCAGCAACGCCGCCCAAGGCGTCTATAACGACGAAGCCGCGCACCTGCTGCCGCAAACCGCGGACAGCGGCCCGCTCACCGCCTCG
Organism: Cardiobacterium sp.; assembly: GCF_057314735.1. Lineage (NCBI taxonomy): Bacteria > Pseudomonadati > Pseudomonadota > Gammaproteobacteria > Cardiobacteriales > Cardiobacteriaceae > Cardiobacterium > Cardiobacterium sp. The sequence goes on along the minus strand of NZ_DBHKZK010000089.1, from coordinate 2,486 downwards.
CTCCACGCCGCCAGCAACGAAGCCATCAGCGAAGGCGGCACGGCGAGCTACATCATCCGCCTGAACCGCCCCGCCGAACACGACACCGTCTTCAACCTCGAAATCCGCGGCAAAGACGCCGACGGAGGCGACCTCGTCACCGGCACCCAACAAGTGACCGTGCGCGCGGGCGAACGCTCCGCCGTCGCCACCGTACAAACACACGACGACAACACCGCCGAGCGCACCGAAACCTACAAAGCCATCCTCTACACCCACGACAGCAGCGTCACTGTGCCGGCGCACCGCGGCAGCCTCACCGGCGAAATCAGCGACAACGACGCCATCGCCCCGCCGACCGTCAGCGCCGACACCCTGCGCCCCGGTGGCGTCCTCGTCGCCCCCGGCAAAGGCGCGGACACCATCACCGTGCAATACCACGACCGCCAGTTCGGCGCCGTCAGCCTCAACGGCTGGAAAACCCCGGACGGCCAATGGCACATCGGCGAAACCAACCCGGACAAACGCAGCATCGCCGCCGAAATCGACCCCGACAGCGGCACCATCAGCCTGCCGCCGGACATCGTGGCGGACGGCAGCCGCGTCAGCGCCTGGCAAAGCGCAGGCGGCGTGCGCAGCGCGAGCGCCAGCCGCGACGCCCGCCACGACACCCACTGGCTGCCCGAACACAGCAGCGACAGCGACAGCGCCGCACAAGCTGTTGCCACCAACGACGGCAGTGGCGCCGGACGCAACACCCCGGTGCCGAACCACGCCGGCTGGAAACTCGCCTGGAGCGACACCTTCGACCACAGCATCGACGCTGCCGACAGCAATGGCAAAACCTGGACGCGCTACGGCTGGGGCTGGCAGGCGCCCGAATTTGGCGGCATGGGACGCTACCTGCAAAGCAACAGCTACACCGAAGACGGCGTCCTGCACATCCGCAGCCAATACGCCAACGGCGCCTGGAGCAGCGAAGGCGTCGGCAGCGGCGAAATGCACGCCGCCAGCGGCGGGCGCTGGGAAGTGCGCGCCAAATTCCCCAACGCCAAAGGCATCGGCTACGCCTTCCTCCTCTGGCCGGAAGGCGAGGGCAACTGGCCGCCGGAGGTGGACTTCGCCGAAGGCCGCGTGCGTGACCCCAAAATCGCCGCCACCTACCACTGGGGTACCGTGCAGGAGCACAAACAGGCACAAGAAACCTACCAGAACGCCGATCTGACCGACTGGCACACCTACGGCGCCATCCTCGACCCCGAAAAAAACACCCTCACCTACACCTTTGACGGCCAGCCCATCAAAACCCTGAGCGACCCGACCGCGCCCGTCAGCAACCAAAAATTCTGGCTCGGCATGCAAACCGGCGCACAAGACCCGCACGGCTCCTTTAGCGACCAAGAAAGCATCGACGACGCCGTCCCCGGCAAAGAAACCGCGGCAGCGTCGGACATCGAAATCGACTGGGTCGCGCACTACAGCCCGGCCAGCGGCAACCTCGAACACCACGCGCCCCAACAACAGCCTGCGCAAACTGCGGAAACCGCAGCAACCGTAGAGTGGGACTCGTCCCACCACACCAGCGGGACAGCTGCCAACACCGCACACCCTGCGGAAGCGGAACAGCCCGCGCAAACTGCGGAAACCGCAGCAACCGTAGGGTGGGGCTCGCCCCACCACACCAGCGGGACAGCTGCCAACACCGCACACCCTGCGGAAGCGGAACAGCCCGCGCAAACTGCGGGAGAGGGTTGGAGTGAGGGCAGCCAACAACCCGCGCCAGCGACACCTGAAACCCAGGACGCGCAGCCCTACCATCTCGCTACCGCCGAAACCCCGCTGCACTACCCCGCTGCCGCATCAGCACACGATGACAGCGGCGCCCGCCACCACACCGCCCACGGCGCAGAAACCCTCAGCAGCGAGACAGGCATGGCGGACACCTTCGCCTACCTGCTGGATAGCGACGACGCCGCCAGCTGGCAACAGCCGGGCAAAATCAGCGACTACAACCCGGCAGAGGGCGACCGCATCGTGCTGGCAGGACGCGGCCTTGCCGACGCGCGACTGGAAGTCAGCGCGGATGAACACGGCCAGCACCTCAACATCACCGACCGCGCCGGACACACCCGCAGCATCGACATCGCGGCGGCAGGCGGCAAACCGCTGACGGCGGCGGACATCCTCAGCCATGTGGAAATTCGCGACCCGCAACAATACGACCCGTCACACCACAGCACCCCGCAGCAGCCGCCACTACCGCAGGAGGACAACAGCCATATCCTCTAAAGGCTGTTTAAAATCTTGGAGAACCGCATTTTTCCGTATGCTTGTGTAGGAAACTGAAAACCGGGAAAACAGCCAATATGCCCCCTCTCTCGCTACGCGAGCAATGCTTGTCCCTGTGGGGCTGGAACAGCTCGCGCAGCGACAAGCATTGCTTGCGAAGCAAGAGAGAGGGCCGGGGTGAGGGCAGCAAACGATTGAAAAAACCGGAATTTCGATTC
>NZ_DBHKZK010000088.1:0-1575 GCF_057314735.1 Cardiobacterium sp. | reverse complement strand
CCAACACCGCCGACGCCAACACCGCCGACGCCAACACCGCCGACGCCAACACCGCCAACACCAACCCCGCCGACACCAACCCCGCCGACGGAAAACCACGCGCCGACCGGTGCCGTCACCGTCAGCGGCAAAATCCAGGCGGGGGTGACCATCCACGCCAGCAACAGCCTCGCCGATGCCGACGGCATGGGCGACGTCCATTACCAATGGCTGGCCGACGGAGAAACCATCGGCAGCGGCGCGGACTACACCCTGAACCTCGCCGACATCGGCAAAACCATCAGCGTCCGCGCCAGCTACACCGACGGCCTCGGCAACCTTGAAAGCCGCGACAGCCTGCCGACCGCCGCCGTAGGCAAAGCCGCAGTCGCGCCGCCCTTTACCAACACCTTCGACGAACCCACCTTCCCGTGGGCGGGCGTGGACTGGTTCGCGCGCGACACCGACTGGGCGCCGGGCGCGCCACAAAAAAGCGGCGAATGGTCGCGCGACAACATCCGCGTTAACGGCGACACCCTCGAAATGCAGCTCACCAACGGCAGCGGCGAAAGCCCGGTCGCCGCGCAAATCTCCAGCAGCGAAGCGATGGGCTACGGTAGCTACCAGATCACCGTCAGCGCCGACTTCCGCCACTTCGACGCCTACACCGTCTTCGGTTTCTTCACCTACGAATGGGCAAAACCGAGCATCCCCGGCCACCGCGAGCTGGACGCTATCGAAATCTCGCGCTGGGGCGGCAGCGCCCTGCAAGGCCTATTCACCTACTGGCCGACCGACGACGCCATCAAAGTCCGCCCCGCCTACGCCTGGCCGGACGACCTCGACCGCGCCACCATCCGCATGGACTGGACGGCGGAGCGCATCACCTGGACAGTGAGCGACCCCGCAAGCGGCAAAACCCTGCACCAGGTCAGCAGCACAGAAAACATCCCCGTCGCCGACAAACAACAAATCCACCTCAACTTCTGGACGTACAGCTACGACGCGCCCGGCTGGCACAAAGCCAAGGCGCAGCACATCAACGTCGAATCCTTCAGCTACACCCCGGCAGACGGCGACAGCCCCTCGCCGCACGCGCCGCCACTGCAGCAATTGCTGGAACAGCCGCCATTACTGCGCACTACCCGCGACGACACCTCGCCGTCGGCGCCGCACGACCAGCCAGCGCAATACCACCACGCCAGCGCCGCCGTCTCGCTGCACGAAGACGAACTGCCGCCACTGGCGGGGATAATCTAAGGACCTGTTTAAAATCCCCCTCCCCTGCAGGGCGAAGCCCGCAGCGGGCGGGTTCCCACACAAAATGCATCCGCATTTTGCGTGGGGCCCGGGGGAGGGTTGGGGAGGGGGTGTAGGGATGTTGTTCATGAATCGAAATTCCGGTTTTTTCAATCGTTTGCTGGCCTCACCCCGGCCCTCTCTCGCTGCGCGAGCTGTTTCAGTCCCACGGGGAGAGGGGGCATATAGCAATCCTCTCTAAATTCTATACAATCATCAATTTCCCTGGAGCCTGACCATGTCATACCCCCAAGCCATGAGAGAAAGGGCCATAGCCGCGCATCTGGAGCAGGGCAT
>NZ_DBHKZK010000087.1:0-9655 GCF_057314735.1 Cardiobacterium sp. | reverse complement strand
TATATCAACTACGGATTTGTTTGAGGCAGCATACATTTTAGGACACCACCCAATCCGCTCTTGGTGTAGCGACAAATATCGCTACCCCCACCCCAACCCTCCCCCGCTGCGGGCTTCGCCCTGCGGGGGAGGGAGCGTAGCGGTGCGGGTTTCGGCGACGGTTGCAGCGCCTGCCGCCAATCAACCCCCTCCCCTGCAGGATGCGCCAGTGTCCGCAGCGGGGGAGGGATGGGGAGGGGGTAACATTACTGACAATACCCCCGCTGTTTGTTCAGCAATCCGTTTACATACACCTGAGCGCTCGATGTGTATGTAAATGGTTTTCGTAGGGACGGTTGCAGCGCCTGCGCCGACCAGCTCCGTCCGCAGAACCTGTAGGGTGGGGCTTGCCCCACCGCCGAGACAACAATGGCGGCAGTTTACATACAGGGTAGCGGGGTTGGTGTATGTAAACGGGCGGTATTTCAATCCGCTCTTGGTGTAGCGACAAATATCGCTACCCCCACCTCAGCCCTCCCCCGGGCCCCACGCAAAATGCGCCCGCATTTTGCGTGGGAACCCGCCCGCTGCGCTTCGCTGCAGGGGAGGGGGCATAAATCCTCGCCAGCGCGCAGGGTGGGGCTTGCTCCACCCGTTTATTTGGCAACACCGTGCGCACCGCCAGTAACCCCACCCCAGCCCCCCCCACGGGGGAGGGAGCTGATCAACTAGCGGGCGGTTACGGGCTTCGCCCTAACCGCCCCTATGTGGGTCGCCCAAAAACAGCATCGGCGGCGGTAATGATTAACCCCGCCCCGCCCCCACGGGGGAGGGGCAGAACGGCGCGGGTTTCGGTGGCGGTTGCAGTGTGGTGGTGGGTCAAGCCCCACCCTACGCCCCTCCGTCCTGCAAAGGGAAGGCGTTATTTCAGCTCCCACTTGACGCTGAGCATGACGTTGCGCGGTTCGCCGTAGAAGTTGCCCCAGCCGTGTGCGCGGATGCCGTGGTTTTCGTAGTAGCGTTTGTCGGTGAGGTTGTTGATGGCGACGCCGATGTTGAGGTCTTTGGTCGGTTTGTATTGCACGTTGGCGTTCCAGAGGGTGTGGCCGCCGTTTTTCACGTCCCAGCCGCTGCTGGTGCTGCTTTGCGTGCTCATGCCGAGGCCGACCGTCCATTTTTCGGCCGCCCCCGGCAGGCGATAGCTGGTGTAGAGGCGCAGCATATGTTTCGGCGTCTGTTTGTTGAAGCTGCTGCCTTTTTCGATGCTGCCGATGCTTGCGGTGTATTGGCGCGTGTTGTAGCTGTAGCCCGCGAACATTTGCCAGGCGTCGGTCAGTTTGCCGCTGATTTCGGCGTCCACGCCGTGGCTTTTTAGTGTCATCGGCTCGAAGTAGAAGCGTTTGCTGCCGTCATCGAGGCGTTTGCCGCTATTGACGGCGGTGTTTTTTTGGTTGATTTGGTAGAGGGCAACGGTGGCGTTCAGGTCGCCGTCGTACCATTCGCCTTTCCAGCCGACTTCGATGTTGTTGCCGAGGGTCGCGGGCAGGTTGCCGCCGGTTTTGCTGACGTTGCTGTTGTATTTGAAGATGCTGGTGTAGCTGGCGTAGAGGCTGTTGTGCGGGTCAAGGTCGTAGGTGACGCCAAGGTACGGCACGAAGCGGCTTTTGCTGGTGTCGATGATGCGGTCGGCGCGGCTGTCGGCTTTGCCGTCGCTCAGGTCGTAATACCAGCCCCAGTTGCGTTTCCAGTGGGTGTAGCGCGTGCCGGCGAGGAGGTGCAGGTTGTCGGTCGGGTTGATGCGCAGGCCGCCGCTGATGCCGTGCGTGGTGTAGTAATTGTTGCTGCTGTTGCGGTCGTCCGGGTGCGTCCAGTCCGGGCGCGGGATTTCGTCGCCACGCCAGGTATAGATGTTGTATTTGGCGTCGTTGGTATTCATCGACATTCCGCGCACGTCGGTTTTTTCGCGGTTGTAGCTGTAGGTGAGGAAGAGGTCGTGGCTGTGGCCGAGGGCGTTGAAGCTGCCGTTGAGGTTGGTCTGGAAGGCGAACTGTTTGCCGCTGTGGTCGTAGTGTTCGATGCCATCGAGCGGCAGGGTGCCGTCTTTTTTCGCGCCGCCGCCGAGTTTGCCGCCGCCGGCGAGTGAGGCGTAGTTCTGTCCGGCGTTGGTGCGTTTGTAGTCGAGTTTGCTGCTGACGCGCCAGTCGTCGTTGATTTCGTGTTCGAGTTCGAGGAAGGCGCCGCGTTTGCGGAATTTGCCTTCGTTCCAGTTGGCGCCGAGGAAGGTTTTGCGCGGCAGGCGCAGGTCGCTGCCATCTTCAGAGAGCGGCAGGCCGTTCGGGTCGGGGGTGTCGTGCTGGTTCTGGTAGTAGCCGCCGAGGGTGAGTTTGGTGTTGTCGCCCAGTTTTTGGTCGAGTACGCCGTAGAGCAGGCCGTTGCTGCCATCGACGTGGCGCTTGAAGCTGTCGTCGTGTTCGCCGACGGCAACGACGCGGCCGCGCAAGCCCCATGGTTCGTTCAGCGTGCCGGAGACGTCGCCAGTGGCGCGCACTTTGCCGAAGCGGTCAGCAATGGTATCGGCGCGGATTTGGGTGTTGTCGGTCGGTTTTTTGCGCACCGCGTTGATGGTGCCGCCCGGTTCACTGTTCGCCTGGGTCAGCCCGGTCGCGCCGCGCACCACTTCGATGTGGTCGTAGAGCGCCAAATCCATTTGCTGTTTCGGGTCGCGGAAGGGGTTGCCGGTGACGCCCGGCGCGCCGATGGTGTTGCTGATGCCGTCTTCTTCGATTTGTTCGATAAAGAAGCCGCGCGACTGGTACACGGTGCGGGTGCCGTGGCGGGTGACGTTCACCCCGGTGGTGGTGCGCAGCGCGTCTTCGATGGTGGTCAGCCCCTGGTCGTCAAGCTGCGTTTTGGTGATGACGCTCACCGACTGCGGCGTTTCGCGCGGCGAGAGGGTGAGGCCGGTGGTGGTGCGCATCGCCGAGGTGGTGTAGGAATTGACGTCCTCGGTGCGGGTGTTGTCGCGGTCGCTCTTGACGGTGATGGTTTGCAGGTTCTCGCTTTCTTGCGCGTGAGCATGGCAGGCAAGGAGGATGGCGGCCGCGAGCACGGCGGATTGGGCAGGGTGGTGCATGGCGGGTCTCCATTACGGGTTTGGCGGGATGAAATGTCCTTTTGTTAAGGTGAATTTCATCTTTCATCATAAGGACTTCGCCGCGTTTTTGCAACTGGTGTAACAAAACGCGGCAACGGCGCGGGTTTGCAGGTTTACATACAGGTTTGCCGCTTTGGTGTATGTATATTTTTGGCAAGGCTGCCATAAAAAATCCCGCACGCAGGCGGGATTTTTTACAGGACGACGACTTACAACAGCCCGGATTGATGCTGCCAGTGATCCAGCAAATGCTGCGTGCTGTCTGCAAGCGGCGCGTGCCGGAGTGTCGCATCGGCGGGCGCGTGGTGTTCGTCATCGTGCCGCTCATGCAACGGTGCATGAGCAGTCAATGGCGCAACCAGCGTTGCGTGTTCGCCTGTGTCGGCGAGCAAATCGCTCCACTGCGGCAGTTGCATTTCATCGCGCAGCGTAAGCGAGGGTGTCATATCCGCTGCGGGCGAATGCGCATCGCGGCTACCCGCATGGGCATGATCCAGATTGAGCAGCGGCTCCATCACGGGCGATGCGGCGGCAAACGGATTGCCTTCCGCCGACATCAGCGGTTGCGGCGGGGCAGATTCCTGCAATGCCGCAGTCGGCGGCTCCGGTTGAGCATGATGCTCCTGATCGGCAGCAGCATCTTCTGCTTGCGGCTGTGCGGCATTATCCGCGACAGCAGAATCCGCATTTTCATCCTGCGGCTGTTCTTCGCCGGATTGCGGCGCCTGCGCCTTGATACGGTTAAAAATTTCCTGTGGCTGCAACAGCGATTGCCCGCCCATCTCGGCAATGGAACTCGGTGCATCGGGTGCCAAAGAAAAATAATTTTTTACGAGAAGCTGACCCTCGCCGCTTTTCAGTGTCATCAACAAATCATTGCCCGATTGCGACAACATATAATCGTCCAGCCGGGTATCCCGCAAGAAAATGACATCCCAATCACCAAAATCGGAAATAACCTTGTGTTCCATGCCTTCCCGGTAAATATGGAAGACATCATTGCCTGTGCCTCCGGTCATATAATCATTGCCAGGACCGGGAAATAAGTGGTCATTATTGTCACCACCATGTAATTGGTCATTTCCGTACCCACCCAGGAGCGTATCCTTTCCGGCACCACCATAGATAATATCATTACCGGTTTTCGTACCTAAATCGTCTATTCTGGCATGATCTCCACTCAGCCAGTCATCGCCATCACCACCATGCAGCATATCGTCGCCATTATCCCCCCAAACCGTATCATTGCCTTCGCCACCATCCAGATAGTCATTACCATCGTTGCCGCGCAAAATATCATCATCCTCATCGCCATGGACAATGTCATTACCCTCACAACCAAAAATGGTGTCATTACCGGCATTTCCATGAATAATATCGTTACCGGGTCGCGCATCATCGGGCATTTTGGTGAAATAGGAATTTGAAGTTCCTACATCATTCGTATCGCCGTCTCCACACAAGACATCATCACCGGGGCCGCCATAAATTACATCATTGCCACCCTTGCCATAAATAGTATCAATATCTCCCTGGCTTTTGTCCTCCTGAGAAGCGGGACTCTGTTCGTCACCATAAAGGGTATCATTTTCCTGACTGCCTACCAGAGTATCTTTGCCTTGTCCGCCAACCAAAGTATCACCACGGGTATTGGTCTCATCAGTTTTATGCACGGAATCCGAGTCCGTATCAAGACCGGATATAACTCCGACAACTTTATAGCCATACGCCCCCCAAACCGAGCCATCTGTAAATAGAGGAAGTCCATTCATAGAACTGCTGGCAGTTTCCCCTGCCCGTATCCGTTTCAGATCTGTTTCCAGCCTACCGGTGGCAAAGAGGACATCATTGCCATTACCGCCATAGAGATAATCCGAGCCATAACCGCCAACGAGCAGATCACCACCTTCGCTGCCTTCCAAAACATCGCGGCCTGCACCACCCTCAATGGCATCATTGCCGCCAAAGCCCCGGATATAATCGCGTCCTTCCGTACCGCGCAGCACATCATTAAAACCTGCCTCTTTCTTGCCGCCGATCAACCGTCCGTTTTCGTAGTTCCATTGCGTAGCTTCCCAGTTATACGTCTTGCCATCGGATTTGAACGGCGCGACCTGATCGCCCTCAAGGCGATACGCCGTGGCAAACCCTGTGGGTCTTTTCAGGGTAATGCCAAATGTACCGCTAAGCAATTCAAAAGAAGTGTCATCAGCAGTGCCACTATTATCAAAATCTGCTCCGGGGATAGCGCTATATTTCCAGTTTTTTATTGTAAATATTTTTGTTTTTGTTCTTTCTTGTACTGAAATCTGAAGATCGGCAATAAAATTACCATTTTCTGATTCGCCAGTTTTTATTAACCGGCATTTATATTTATCAAATTCCCATTCATCTCCGCCTTTAAATTTGAGGTTGTTAAATGGCATTTCTCTATGGCCAATTTTTAATTGGCCACCATCAGGATCTTCTATTATATCTTCATCAATGTCGTCAATATCAACAAAGGTATATCTATCTTTTCCTTTTCCGCCTTTAAGAATGTCTTTTCCTTTGCCACCTATCAATTCATCATCATCATCTCCACCATTTAACGTGTCGTTACCGCCACCACCAATCATAATGTTTTTACCATTGCCAGCATCCATAACATCTGTATGGTCGCCGCCAATCATGATGTCATTATCAGCACCACCAATAAAATGGTTTTCTTTATGGGCAAATGTCGAATTACCGTCTTTACCCTTAATGACATTTCCGCTATTGTCAATCTGCTCTTCAGCAATTGCTATCAGCAAGTTGGTTTTGGTATCATCTTTTACAGGTGAAATTGTCTTATTACCTTCTTTTCGTTCCGGATAATCCCGTATGGCAATGTTGCCATCTTTATCGGTTATTCCCGGCAAGACCTGCCCATTAATATCGCTTGTCTTAATAATTCCTTTCAGGTGTTCCGGTAGATAACGCTGTAAAATTTCATTTGCTAGAGGCTTAAAGACTTCGCTGACATATTTCAAATCTGTTACGCCGGGTAATGTATTAAATACCACATCTTCTTTGGCACTTTTTATTTGTGCTTCAAATTCACGCTCAACCTCCGAGATTTTTTGTGCGTATGTCAATTTGGAGTTGTTCCCCGGAACGCGCTTGCCCAATGTATCCAGGATATGTCGTATTTCACGACTACTTGGTTCATTCTTCACATCAAACAGACCAAACATTTCTGCTTCATAATAGCGGCGCTTCTGGATGCCGTCCTGATTAATTCCATTATGACTACTGTTGCTGTTGTAGCGAATTTCAAACCATGCCCTGAAGCGGTCGCCTTCGGCGAGGGCGTTTTTCAGATTTTCACCAATCACATCCCTGGTGCCTGTTACCGAATTGTAGCGTAAGGATAACAACGCAAGCCGCTCATAGGAATAATTATCGCCTTTAAAAAGATTATAATCTTTATCCTTGCCATTTGCATCCTTCCCAACAAGGTTATCATTCAATTCTTTTAATTTATTGCTAGCAATTTTATCAAAGACATCATTTATAAAATTATCGTCTATTTTAGACAGGTCAAAAGGTTCTTTTTTGATATTTTCTACAGCCTCTTTTGCATCTTCGGTATCCTTGTTATAATAAGGACTTAATTTTACCCGGACATCATTCCAGTAGGTTTTAATGTTGTCTTTAATATTGATCTGTTCATTAACATTTTTAGTTGCTATTATATGGCTGGAAAAATTTAGATCATCGACTTCAATACCGTTATAATGCGTAATATTGCCATTATTATCGGTAGTTGTGGGTGTCTCGTATTTTTTGGCCAGTGTTGCTATTAGTATATCAACAACACCTTTATCCCTTAGGTTAAAACCAATTCCTGTGGTCGCATTACCCGCTCCATCAAAATAAACAAATTTATCATTGCCTTCTATAATGGACATCCTGCTACGAAATTCACTAAAGAATTTGGTTTTATCATTGATTCTGTTGAGTGTAATATGGTTACTCATAGTTATCTACCTCTTGGGTTGAAAGAAAACGGCATTACAGGTTTCAATACTAATTAAGCCTTCTGTACCTATAAATTCCAGCAAATCAATTTCATGAAGAAAGTAGTTTTTTTCCCATTTTTTAATATCCTCATCTCTGACATTTTTTGCATTTATGACTATTTTCATTTCATAAATAATTTCATTCATATTTATAGGAATGCGATAAAACTCAAAATCTTCCGCTTCCACCAATCCTAATTTTATGCCTGGAGACGGCATACCGTTATTATCAACCGGATAAGTCAGTGTTATGGGATATGTACTTTGCCGTCCATCCGCGGCATGATGTGAAAGGTATCCCATCATTTTTTTTGCAGTTTCATTATGTTGAAAATGGACAGGCATACTATAAAAAAATCCATCTTTGGGTGCGGCTTCTAGCCATTTATCAAAATAAGTAGCAGGTCTGCCCCTCAGGCTGTTTAGTGCATAAAAACTTTTACACTTTTCTGGTGCATCCGTATTATCTTTACAATGAGAAAAAAAAGAATGGCTTGCCTGAGACAAGGTTTTTAACGAATCATTAAGAAAGGCTGTTATAGCAAAATAATTAGGCGGGATTTCTTCCACTTTTTCCTGTTTGAAGGGAGATTCCAACAAGATATAGGCGTCCCCTTTTTTCAGGAAATTATCAAAAAAATTTGGGGTATCACTAATGGTTTTTACCAGCTTTTGGCATACAGCATCAACGTTATTGATGTAAAGTATGGGCTGCGGCGTTTTTAGGCTTTTTCGCGCTTCCTTGGTATGACCGGCATTTGCCGACAATACGATGATGGTGAGTAACAACAGCGCAAGCGTGTTGCGGGCAATGCAGGTTTCTTTCATGAGCTGTTCCTCATCAATCCGTTCCTCCTGTTTCCCTGAATGGATGATGTTTTGTGTATTTTTAAGATGAGGCGATTATTCCGGCAAAAGCATCTGGGCGTCAAGGCAATATTGGCAATCTTACCGGATTTTCGGTTTTTAGTAATTTTCCCGCCCGGATAATGAGATTATGCAGGGGTATTCGTCATTCACCGCAGAGGCTGTTGCTGCGTGGTTTCTTTTATATATTTTATCCACGCCTCCCCGCTGTGCGGGGAGGGAGAGTGTTCATGGTTGCACGGGATTGGTCGTGCTGCGAATTTCACAAATCAATGTCGCATCAGCCTGTATTTTGGGTTTGTTCAGGACGTATGCGGTCAGGTAGAGACGATTGTCGCCGTCATGGATGACGACTTTCAGGTCGTAGGTTCTGCCCTGCACGTCCACCGGGATGCTGCTGCGCTTGAGGCCAAAATCGCGCCAAAGGTTTTCGGCAAGTCCCTCTATGGCGGGGAGGCTGTTATGTGTGAAGAAGTAGAAGGATTCAGGCTGTTTTGGGTCATCACCCTGGCGTTTGTGGCGGCTGGTATAGCCGATGATGTTTTCTTTCTTGATAGTTTTGTGGGTGTCTTTTTCCGCACTGAAATAATGAGTGGGAGTGAGGTAGAGCACGTAATCCGGTGCATCCAGCCAGGGCTGGTAGCGCTCCAGGGTGCTGGTCTGGTATTCGGGCAGGTTGAGCGCGGCGTTGCATTCGGCGGCGGTGGGGCTGCTGTGGCTGTAGTTTTGGCAGGCGGGGTTGTGATTGAGGATGTCGTTGGCTTTTTCCAGTTGGTTGAGCGAGTCATGCACGCCAGCGACGGCGAGAAAGAGGAATTTGGGGATGCGATCGAGGTGTTCGCGCTTGAGCGGGGATTCGAGCAGTATCCAGGCATCGCCTTTGCTGGCAACTTCCTGAAAGAATGCCGGGGTAGTGTTGATTTTTTGCAGCAGTTCGTTGCAGACGGTTTCGTTTTCGTTTTTGACGAGTTCGGCGGTTTGAGCGTTGCCCGTAACGGGTAGGGCAATGGCTGTGACGAGGAGGATGGCGGGCAGTCGGTTTTTCATGCAGGTTCTCCATGTTTGGGGGGTTTGATTATGCAAGAGCGGTAATGTGGCGTCAAGAAATGGCGGGTTTCTGTATTTTTGGCAATTTTGGGGAAATATATCTGTTTTTTATGCGTGCAATTTGTTCGGTGTATTTCTGAATGGTTTTTTGTTTTTTGCCTGAATTTTTATTTTGTCAGTTTTTTTCGGAATGCGGATTTTATATTTGGGCTTTTTCTGCCGTTATGTTCTTTGTGCGGTGCGGGCAGTGTATTTTCGTGCGAGTGCGTTATTGCCAAAGGGCAGCAGGTGCTTAGATCCTGTTTAGACTCTGGGAAAACCTGTTTTCTTGTGTGAACGGGAGCAAGTAAAACCGCCGATATACTCCCTCTCCCTGTGGGACAAGCATTGCTCGCGTAGCGAGAGAGGGCTGGGATGAGGGCAGCAAATATAGCTATCCACCGAAAGCCTCATACGGTGTTGCGTCGCCTCGCCGTACAACCGCGTACTGTCTTCGGCGACGCGCCTTGTCTGAAACTTTCGGTGGATGGCTATAATTGAAAAAGCAGAATTTCGGTTTGTC
>NZ_DBHKZK010000086.1:0-7561 GCF_057314735.1 Cardiobacterium sp. | reverse complement strand
CTTAAAATCCCTCGGTAGTGATACCGTGCCGGTTCGACCCCGGCTCCGGGCACCACGAACAACAAACAACCCCTTCCACCCGAAGGGGTTTTCTCTATTTTGAAAACCGCCTGATTGATATAGCAATACACCGAAAGTCTCAGACAAGGCGCGCCGCTGAAGACAGTACGCATTTGTACGGCGCGGGTTTCCCTAAAAAATGGCTCCGCCATTTTTTAGGGTGCCCGGTCAAGCGACGCAACACCGTATGAGGCTTTCGGTGGATGGCTATACATTCCCGATACCACAAACGAGAAATCCAACCACGGAATAGGTTCAGCATTCGGTTTGTGGGCTCTCTCTCTCGCTGCGCGAGCAATAACTTGTCGCTGCGCGAGCAATAGTCGCCTCGGCGTACAACCGCGTACTGCCTTCGGCGACGCGCCTTGTCTGAAACTTTCGGTGGATGACTATAAAAAATCCCCGGTCAACATTACCCGTTCAATAATGGACACACCTCCCGCCACACTCCCCATCCTCTACCGCGATGCGCATCTCGTCGCCATCAACAAACCGGCGGGCATCCCCGTACACCGCAGCGCGCTCGACCGCCATGCCGCCGTGACCGTGCTGCAACTGCTTTATGCGCAGACCGGGCTGAAAGGCTATCCGGCACACCGTCTCGACCGGCCAACCAGCGGCGTGCTGCTGCTCGCGCTGGACGCCGACACCGCCCGCCTGCTCGGCGAGCAGATTGCGGCGCAGCGGCTGGACAAGAGCTATCACGCCGTGGTGCGCGGCTGGCTGGATGAGGCGGGCGAAATTGACTACCCGCTCACCTATCTCGCCGACAAAATCGCCGACCGCAACCGCCAGCGCGAGAAACCGCCGCAGGAGGCGCTGACCCGCTACCGCTGTTTGGCGCGCAGCGAAGTGCCGTTCACCAGCGACGGGCGACATCCCACCTCGCGCTACAGCCTCGCCGAACTGCAACCGTTGCAGGGGCGCAAACACCAGCTTCGTCGCCACTTGAAGCACATTTTTCACCCCGTCATCGGCGACACCACCCACGGCGACAATCGCCAGAACCGCGTTCTCACCGACCGCTGCGGCGCGTTGCGACTGATGCTGCACGCCAGCCGCCTGCAACTGCCGCATCCGCACAGCGGCGCACCGCTCGACCTGCACGCCGCAGTAGATGCGCATTGGGCGCACATCGCCGCCACGCTCGGCCTCAGCCCGCGATAAACCGCCGCACATCCTCCGCGTCAAACGGATACGGCAACTCGCGATCGCCTTCCGTGTCATACAACACCGGCACCAGCAAGTCATACTGCGCGCGCAACGCCGCATCGCGGTCAATATTGATACGTTGCACCGCCACCCCCATCTCGCACAACAGGGCGAAAGCATCGGCACACAAATGACAGTTCAGGCGGACAAACAGGCGGTAACGCATGGAAAATTCCCAAAAAGGCGCAGCCTAACCCGCCGCCCCGCCCGCCACAACAAAAGTTTGCCCGCCGCCGTTGAACCCGTACAATGACGCCCGCAAAAGCCGCGGCATCGCCGCATCACCCATCGCTTCCATACTTGAAAAGGAGTACCCATGAGCGAAGAACAACAAACCCCCGTCGTCCTTGACATCCGCAAACTCTACGCAGGCGATATGTCCGTCGAAGTGCCGCACGCCCCGGAAATCTTCCAGCAGGAACTCAACCCGGAAATCAGCCTCGGCGTCGCCCACGAAATCAAAAAACTGCCGGAAGACAACTACTACCACATCAAACTGCGCCTGACCGTTACCGCCAAAGACGGCGAGCGCGTCATCTACCTGGTGGAAGTCGCGCAAAGCGGCATCTTTGAAATCAGCGGTCTGCCGGACGCCCAACTGCACCACGCGCTCAACGTCTATGCGCCGACCGTGCTCTACCCCTACGCGCGCGAAGCCATCAGCAACGCCATCAACCGCGCCGGATTCCCCAACCTCTACCTGCAACCGATCAACTTCGACCTCATGTACCAGCAGCGGATGCAGGAAGAAGCCGAAAAACAAGGCAACCATCCCGTCCAGTAATGGCCAACATCGCCGTCCTCGGCGCGGGCAGCTGGGGTACCGCGCTGGCATTACAACTGGCGCGCAACGCCCACAACATCACCCTCTGGGCGCACCGCCGCGAACACGCGGCGGCGCTCGGAGAAGCCCGCGAAAACCGCCGCTACCTGCCCGGCATCCCCCTGCCGCCCAACCTCACCGTGAGCGATGACCTCGCCGCGAGCGTTCGGGCGGCAGAACTCATATTGGCGGTCGTCCCCAGCCGCGCCTTCGCCGGACTGCTTGCCGACCTCAAACCGCACCTGCGCCACGCCCCGCTCATGTGGGCCATCAAAGGCTTTGAAGCGGGCAGCGGGCGACTTTTGACCGACGTCTTCCGCGACGCCCTCGGCGACCACCCGCACGCCATCCTCGCCGGGCCCAGCTTTGCCAAAGAAGTCGCCGCCGGACTGCCGACCGCCGTTACTATTGCCGCCCACGACGACAACCTCGCGCAAACCTTCGCGCAACACTTCCACGGCAGCAACTTCCTCTGCTACACCAGCACCGACCTCACCGGCATCCAAATCGGCGGCGCGGTGAAAAACGTCATCGCCATCGCGACCGGCATCGCCGACGGCCTCGGCTGCGGCGCCAACGCCCGCGCCGCGCTCATCACCCGTGGCCTGCGCGAAATCACCCGCCTTGCCACCGCCCTCGGCGCACAAGAAGAAACCCTGACCGGCCTTGCCGGCATGGGCGACCTCGTCCTCACCTGCACCGACGACCAATCGCGCAACCGCCGCTTCGGCCTCGCGCTTGGCCGGGGCGACAGCGCCGAAGCCGCCAAGGCCGCCATCGGCCAAACCGTGGAAGGCGAAGGCGCGACGCACGACACCTACGCCCTTGCCCAACAACACGGCATCCGTATGCCCATCACCGAACACCTGCACCAGATGCTTGCCGGGAACCGCAGCCTCGAAGACACCTTCACCAGCCTGCTCAACCGCCAAATCAAACAGGAGCGGCACTGACCAGATAGCCGCATCGGGGCGGTTCATGACTCAGTATTTGACGAGATCCTGTAGCAATCCGCTCATTTTCTCGATGGCACTTGCATCAGCCTGTTCAACAAATTCCACATTACGGCGGCGGAAATCCATCGACCTGAGCTGGACAGACAGCGCGACACCGCTGATTTTTTCACCATTGACGGCCACTTCGAGTTCAATACCGCGTACCGTTGAAGTAATCGGACAAACCAGCACCAATCCGGTGTGTTTCGCCATGATGGATTTACTCATCACCAGCGCCGGACGGCGTTTTTGAATCTCGCGCCCCGTTGCCGGATCAAAATCAATCATGACAATATCGCCCTGTTCGGGAAGGTAGAGGCTCACAAAACCTCCTTGCCGACAGATGACATTTCCAGCCATTCAACATCCTCTTCCGTCTGGAACATTTCCGGGGTCACCCCGGCAAACAGCGCTTCCAGGGAGCGCTCAGGACTCTCGCGTTGCAAGACGATTTTGCCGTCTTCCAGCCGGGCGGACAGGCGGTCGCCGATACCGGCACCAATCTGCTCCAAAAGCAGCTTGGGCAAGGAAATGATTTGTGCATTGCCGCTTTTGCGGATGATGAGGGTTGAGGTTGACATGATTGCTCCCGCATTGGTTTTACCCAAGTATAATCCAATGACAAAGATCCCATATAAGTGAACCGCCCCCAAACCCCCATGAAGAAAAAAACAGCGCTCCCTGTGCCCCAATAGCCGTACATCACACCATGCCCCTCGACATCCACTACGAAGACCCGGACATCTACGTCATCAACAAACCCGCCGGGTTGCTCTCCGTCCCTGGCCGTGGCGACGACAAATACGACAGCGTGCAAAGCCGCTGCCAGGTTTACGCGCCGGCGGCAATGGCGGCGCACCGCCTTGACATGGCGACCAGCGGCCTCCTGCTTATCGCCAAACACAAGGCCGCCGAACGCCACTACAAACAAGAATTTGCCGCGCGCCGCGTCGAAAAACGCTACATCGCCGTCGTCCACGGCACCATTGCCTGCGACCACGGCGACATCCACTACCCGCTCATCACCGACTGGGAGCGCCGCCCGCGCCAAAAAATCTGCCATGAACACGGCAAAACCGCGCACACCAGCTACGAAGTACTCGCCCGTGACGGCGCAACCACCCGCGTCGCCCTCATCCCGCACACCGGGCGCAGCCACCAACTGCGCGTGCATCTGGCCGCCATTGGCCACCCCATCCTTGGCGACGAATTCTATGCCGACGAAGACCCGCCTGCCGCGCCGCGGCTGCTGCTGCACGCCGAAACCCTCGCCGTTGCCAACCTGCACGGAACCTTACAACGCTTTCACCTCGCCCCCGCCTTTTGAGCGGCATAACCCGCTATAATTGCGCGACTTTTTACAACCCACCCTAACCGCAAGGAAAACCCATGAAACTGAACCAACTGGCACTCGCCATCCTCACCGCCACCGGCCTGCTTGTCGCCTGCTCCGACGAACCGAAAAAACCGGAAAAAGGCACCAAAACCGAACAAACCGCCACCCCGGCAGGCGACACCGCCCCACAGGGCGACCTCGCGCAACAGGCAGAAGACCGCTACCGCGCCAACATCGAACTGATGAACACCGCCTACCAAAAAATGTACGGTCAGCACACCGCATGGCTCATCAAACAATACCAGGCTAGCGTCAGCGACTACCAGCGCGGCGACAACAGCGCAACCGCGACCAGCAAACTCACCTTCCAGTTCGGCCTGCCGCTGTTTGAAGGCGCCGACCAGCCCCTGACCCTCACCAACAAAGACACCATCACCTACAACAAAGAACTGCTCGACACAGGCATCGTCGCGCACATTGACACCCAGGCAGACACCGAAGAAACCGGCAAACTCCTCAAAAAAATCCTCAAAGACAACCTCAACACCAGCGACACCAACCTCGACAGTATCCTCACCGTCCTCAGCAACACCAAAACCGCCACCGACCTCCATACCGATGGCAGCGTCCACGTCATCGCCGAAACCGCGCCTTTCCAGGTACAAGAAGGCGACGACGGCCTTGACTTCAAAGGAATGAAACAAGAATTCCGCTACAACAGCAAAACCTTCGCCGACGGCGTGATGGCGATGAACCTCATCGTCGAACCCTTCACTTCCACCGCCACCGACAAAAAAGACGGCGACAGCGCCACCGTCGCCTTCTCGCCCATCAAAGTCGAATACGCCATCAACGAAGACGGCACCCTCAAACTCAACACCAGCCCGCTCAAAAGCGAAACCACCGCCAAAGAAGGCCTCTTCATCTTTGAAGTGGATGGCATAGATGCCAACGGCAGCGGCGTCAAGTTTGATCCGGCGCTGATGGGCTACCTCGGCGACATTGACTACAACATCAAAAACATCCACGTCACCTACAACGGCGACCAGCGCCCCTTCGGCGACATCACCGGCAAAAGCAGCACCCGCAAAAACAGCGGCGACAACTACGATGCCCGCGACGAAATGACCTGGAACATCAACGGCGCGACCCTCAAACGCCTCGTCCCGCAAATCCCGGTTGAACCGCAAAGCCTGCGCATCAGCGCCAGCATGGAAAACTTCTCCGCCGCCAGCAAACAGGCCTTCCTCGAAAGCTACATTGCGCTCATCGCCGGCCTTAACGCCGCCCAAAAAACCAGCGCTGCCAACATGGTTGCAGGCGACACCATCAATACACCTGCGGCCGCCACAACCGCCGCCCCGGCAGAAAACCAAACCGCTGACACCGCGACCGCCGCCAATGCTGAAACCGCAGCCAGCGTACCTGCGACCGACGCCAACGCCGAAACCACAGCCAGCGCGGCTGCGTCCGACATCAATGCCGAAACCGTGACCAGCGTAGCTGCCAGCGCCGAAACCGCAACGGCATCCAGCACACAAACTGCCGCCGACAACGAAAAAGCCGCGGCCGAGTACGAAAAAATCGCACAAGAAAAACTCCAGACCGTGCTGCAAGAACTCGTCAAAAACAAAACCCGCCTCAGCTTCGGCCTCGAAGGCACGACCGACAGCGGCAAAGCCAGCTTCACCAGCAGCGTCGGTATTCGCGCCGACAGCACTGCCACCCCGGAAGCCTGGCAACAAGCCTTTGACAACCCGAAAGAATTGCAAGAGCTGCTGCGCAACAACCTCGACCTGCACGCCGAAGCCCGCATCAACAAAAAACTGGCAGAAAAACTGGAACTCGTTCCGCTCATCGAAAGCCAGGGCGCGGCATTCATCACCATTGACGGCGAAGACTACGTCGCCAAACTGGACAACGACAACGGCACGCTGAAAATCAACGGCAAACCGCTGCCCTTCTAATCATCTGCCCCAACCCCAAAAACCCCGCCACGGCGGGGTTTTTTTATAGCCATCCACCGAAAGTTTCAGACAAGGCGCGTCGCCGAAGACAGTACGCATTTGTACGGCGCGGGTTTCCCTAAAAAATGGCTTCGCCATTTTTTAGGGTGCCCGGTTAGGCGACGCAACACCGTATGAGGCTTTCGGTGGATGGCTATATATCGCGGGACAATCTTGCCCGCAAGGCAACACACCTTGTCCCGCCGCGCGGCTAATCATCGCGCGGCAAGCCCGCTACACTGCGCGCCATCCATCCACAAACCAAGAGGAATCCTCATGGAAAACATCGCCAACAAAACCGTCATCATCACCGGCGCATCAAGCGGCCTCGGTGCCGAAACCGCGCGCCATCTCGTGCAAAACGGTGCGCACGTCATCCTCGGCGCCCGTCGCCTTGACCTCCTGCACCAGCTCGCCGACGAACTCGGCATCAGCCACGACCATTGCGTGCAGACCGACGTCGCCGACCTCGCACAAGTGCAGGCGCTGGCGCAGCGCGCCCTTGACCTCTATGGCCGCATTGACGTGCTGCTCAACAACGCCGGCGTCATGCCGCTGTCGCTGCTCGAAGAGCTGAAAATCGACGAATGGAACCAAATCATCGACATCAACATTCGCGGCGTCCTCTACGGCATCGCCGCCGTGCTGCCGACGATGAAAGCGCAAAAAAGCGGGCAAATCATCAACGTTTCCTCCGTCGCCGGACACGTCTGGGGGCCGATGTGCGCCGTCTATAGCGCCAGCAAAACCGCGGTGCGTGCCATCAGCGAAGCGCTGCGCAAAGAAGTCAAACCCTACAACATCCGCAGCACCATCCTCTCGCCGGGGGCGGTGGCGAGCGAACTCAAGCACGGCTCATCATCAGAAACCGCCAAAGGCGCGATGGAAAACTTCTACGCCGCCAACGAAATCCCCGCCGCGAGCTTCGCCCGCTGCGTGCTCTTTGCCATCAGCCAGCCGGAAGAAGTCGATGTGAACGAAATCATCTTCCGCCCGACACGGCAGGAAGTGTAAAAACAGATTGCAGGGGCGGTTACGACGCAGGCGTCTAATAACCTGTTCAAAATCCCGGTTATACATACAAATTTGAATGGCTACGCCGAATTCCCCCCTCCCCTGCAGGGCGCGC
>NZ_DBHKZK010000085.1:0-45086 GCF_057314735.1 Cardiobacterium sp. | reverse complement strand
TGGGCTGCATCATGGTTTGGTTACCGCTATGAGTGAATTGTAAACAGCCCCTAGTGGCACAGGGTATTACCCGCGCCCATGATGAGGTTTTGCGGGTGGTCGATGCCGCTTAGGGCGATGGTTTGCAGGCCGCCGTCGCGCAGGTCGTAGGCGGTAATCGCCGGGGTGTTGTCGCTCACGATCAGCGCGGTTTTGCTGTCGGCGGTGATAAAGAGCGCGCGGGTGGCGGCGGGCAGCGGCTGTTCGTCGTGTTCTTGTGCCTGCGCGGGCGCGTAGAGGTTCCAGCTTTTCAGGCTTTGCCCGACGGCGATGAGGCGGGTGTCAAGCCAGCCAGTGGCGTAGCGGTCGGTCGGGTTCGGTGCGTAGATGGTTTGTGCAGCGGCGGGGTCGTTGCGCGGAATGATGTGGCCGTTACCGTCGCGGCTGATGTAGAGGTAGAGCTGGCCGTTGTTGTCGATGTAGGGTTGTACCAGCGGCGCAGTCAGCGGGATTTGTTGGGCGATGGTCGCCGTTTCGGTGTTCCAGTTGATGCCGAGGTGCTGGTTGCTGGCGGTGGTCGCGCCAAAGAGCAGGTTTTGTTCGTCCGGGCTGATGGCGGCGGCGGTGAGGTCGTGCCAGTCGTCGGGCAGCGGGTAGCGCTGCTGGTTTTGTTCGTTCAGGCTGTAGCGGTAGAGCGCCGGGCTGTCGTCGAGTATCCACAGTTGGCGCGCCAGCGGGCTGTAGAGCCAGGCGCTGATGTGGTGGTAGCCGTCCAGGGTGCGCGTTTCGCCGCTTTCGCTGTTGAGCAGGGTGATGCGGTCGGCGCCACCGGCGATGAGCCAGGGGCTGTCGGCGTCGAACTGGAGGCGGGTGACGGGGTGGGGCAGTTGATGGTTTTTTTCGCTGTGGTCGCCGAGCTGGCGGATGGTGATGCGGTCGCCGCCGTCGTTGTAGGCGAGCAGGCCGAGGGTTTTGTGGATGGTGAGGTTGCGCGCGGGTTGGGCGAGTTCCAGCAGGCTGGTCTGGCGGTTGGTTTCGAGGTCAATCACCGCGAGTTTGGGGGCGTCGGTATCGCTGACGAAGGCGTAGCGCGCCGGGGCGTTCATGTCGAACAGTTGTTGCAGCACGGTTTCGGGGGTCAGCGTTTTGCTGTAGTGGTAGCCGAGGGCGAGCAGGGCGGCGCAGGCAAGGGTTATGGCGAGGAGCAGGGGTTTTTTCATGGTGGTGCGGGGTGGTTGGCGGGGCATTTTTTTGCCCCTTTCCCGTCAGGCAGGAAAGGGGCGTGTGAGCAGCTCAGGCGCGGTTAGCCTTTCGGTGCGTCTTTTGTCGGCTGGTGTTCATGGCCTTCTTTTTTCATGTCATGGCCGTGCGCACCCGCCTTGTCGCCTTCTACTTTGAAGTGTTCGATGGCTTCTTTGACGGTAATGGTTTTGGCGTCACATTTGAGGGTTTCGCCGTTGCTCAGTTTGAGTTCGAGCGGGTAGGTTTCGCCGACTTTCGGGAAGTTTTTGTCTTCGATGTCCATCAGCATGACGTGGTAGCCGCCTTTTTTGAAGTGATGCACGCTGCCAGGGGTGACGTTGTATTCCTGGATTTGGCTCATTTCCATTTTGCCGTCTTTGTGGATCATTTCGTGCAGCTCGACGTGGCTGGTGATTTTGTCGGCAGCCGCGCCGGTGAGTTTGACGTCTTCTTTGCCTTTGTTTTCGATGTCGAAGAAGGCGCCGGTCATTTGTTTGCCGGGGATGACTTCCTGGATGAGGCAGTTGCTGACGCTAACGTCTCCTGCTGCCATTGCTGCGCTGCTGATGAGTGCGCCGAGGATGAGGATTTTTTTCATGGGTTGCTCCTGGGTTTTGGAAAGGGGTGTCTGTGAACTATGAACGGTTTTTCACGGGTTTCCACAAGACGCGCGCAACTATATCACACGGGACGGCGGGGGCTGGTTTGATTGTGGTCAAGTGGCGCGGCAGGTGGGGGGATGGTCATGTTTCGTCGCGGAACAGCGCTTCTACCGCGCCGTTTGCGCGGAGGAAATAGAGGCGGCGCGGGTTGAGGTAGATGCGCTGGCCGGGTTGCAGCGGCTGACGCAGCCAGGTTTGTGCGGGCAGTGGCAGTTGCCAGCGGGCATCATCACCCCAGCCCTGGTTCTTGACGGTCAGGCGGTAGTTGGCGCCGAGCAGGGTGCTGTGTTCGATGACGACCGCCAGTTGTACGTGGCCGGGCGGGTGGTCGGTGAGTTCGAGGTCTTGGACGCGCAGGGCGAGTTCGCCGTCGCCGTCGGCGAGCTGGCGTTCGGCTTTTGCCCAGCCGCGTCCGCTGTGGAGGATGTGGTTTGCGATGTGTGCCGGGAAGCGGCGGGTGTCGCTCATGAAGTTGAAGACTTGCGCGTCGGCGGGGTCGGCGTAGAGCTGCTGCGGGTCGGCGTTTTGCGCAATCGCGCCGTGACGCATGACGACGATGCGGTCGGCAAGGTCGAGCGCTTCTTCGCGGTCGTGGGTGACGAAGACGCCGGTGAAGCGTAGTTCGCGTTGTAGTGCTTTCAGCCAGAGGCGCAGGTCGTGCCGCACTTGTACGTCGAGCGCGCCGAAGGGTTCGTCAAAGAGGATGACTTCCGGCTCGGTAGCCAGCGCCCGCGCCAGCGCGACGCGCTGTTGCTGCCCGCCGGAGAGTTGTGCCGGGTAACGGCCGCCCATGTCGGCAAGCTGCACCATGTCGAGCAGTTGCGCGACTTTTTCGCGGATGCGCGCTTTCGCCGGGCGCTGGTAGCGCGGCTGGATGGTGAGGCCGAAGGCGATGTTGTCGGCGACGGTGAGGTGTTTGAAGAGTGCGTAGTGCTGGAAGACGAAGCCGATGTGGCGCTCGCGCACCGGGACGTGGGTGACGTCGCGGCCATTGAGGCGGATTTGGCCGCCATCGGCGCTTTCCAGCCCGGCGATGAGGCGCAGCAGGGTGGTTTTGCCGCTGCCGGAGGGGCCAAGCAGTGCCGCCATTTCGCCGTTTTCGATGGTGAGGTCGGTGGGTTGCAGCGCGGGGTAGTCGCCGTAGGCTTTGTGCAACTTTCGGATTTGGATGCTCATGAGGGTTCCTTGTTGTCTGCCCCCCTCCCCTGCAGGACGCGCCAGCGTCCGCAGCGGGGGAGGGTTGGGGTGGGGGGTATGGTTTTCAGCGCGGAAGCTGGCAATGTTTCAGGATTTCTGTCATGACGCTTTCGGTTTGTTGCAACACGTCGTGATTCCAGAAGCGCAGGACGCGGTAGCCCTGGTGTTGCAGAAACAGGCTGCGTTGCTGGTCGTAGGCTTGTTGGTCGGCGTGTTGTCCGCCGTCCAGTTCGATTTCGATAATCAGCCTGATTTCAGGGGCGGCAAAATCGGTGACGTAACTGCCAATAACGTATTGGCGGCGGAATTTGATGCCGTGCAGTTGTCCACCGCGCAGGTGTCGCCATAAGCGGTGTTCGGCATCTGTCATGTCTTTGCGCAGTTCGCGGGCAAAGTGGTGCAGTTTGGGATTTCGCCGGGTTCTCATGGTTGGGTTGGTGTTTTCTGAAGTTACTGCGGTGGTTGCATGGATACCGCTACCCCCACCCCTGCCCTCCCCCGCTGCGGGCTTCGCCCTGCAGGGGAGGGAGCTGTTCTGTGGTGTTATTGGTGTTCCTTCCGCGCCACCCAGGTTTTCAGCGCGAGGGTGGCGAGGGCGATGAGGACGAGCAGTACCGCGCTGGCGAACGCGGCGGCGGCCTGGTAGTCCTGGTAGAGCAGTTCGACGTTGAGCGGCAGGGTGTTGGTTTCGCCCCGGATGTTGCCGGAGACGACCGAGACCGCGCCAAATTCGCCCACCGCGCGTGCGTTGGTCAGTGCCACGCCGTAAATCAGCGGCCAGAGGATGGTCGGCAGGGTGATGCGCCGCCACAGTTGCCAGCGGCTGGCGCCGAGGACGACCGCCGCTTCTTCTTCCGCCGCGCCGTGTTGTTGCATGAAGGGAATGAGTTCGCGCGCGACGAAGGGGCAGGTGACGAAGATGGTGACGAGGACGATGCCCGGCACGGCGAACATTAGTTGCAGGTTGTGCGCGGCGAACCAGGCGCCGAGCGGGCTGTTCGCGCCGTAGAGGAGGAGGTAGAGCAGCCCGGCGATGACTGGCGAGACGGCAAAGGGGATGTCGAGCAGGGTGATGAGCAGGGCGCGGCCACGGAAGCGGAAGCGGGTGACGAGCCAGGCGAAGGCGACGCCGAAGACGACGTTCACCGGCACGGTGATGGCGGTGACGAGCAGGGTCAGCCACAGGGCGTGGCGGGTGTCGGGTTCGGCGAGGGCGGCGGCGAAGGTCGTCCAGCCTTTGGCAAAGGCGCCGTGGAAGACGACGGCCAGCGGCAGGACGAGGAAGAGCAGCGCGAAGGCGAGCGCGAGGGCAATCAGGAGGCGTCTCATGCGTTTCTCCCGAAGCGGCGGAGGAAGTGGCCTTGCCAGAGGTTCACCAGCAGCAACAGCAGCAGCGAGGCGGCGAGCATCAGCGAGGCGATGGCGGCGGCGGCGGGCAGGTCGAATTCTTGCAGGCGCTCGAAGATGAGCAGCGACGCGACTTTGCTGATGTAGGGCTGGTTGCCGGCGATAAAGATGACCGCGCCGAATTCGCCGAGGCTGCGCGCAAAGGACAGCACCACGCCGGAGGCAAGCGCGGGCATGATCTGCGGCAGGATGACGCGGGTGAAGGTTTGCGCCGGGCGCGCGCCGAGGGTCGCCGCCGCTTCTTCGACGGCAGGCGGCAGTGCTTCCAGCACGGGTTGTACGGCGCGGACGACGAAGGGGATGCTGGTGAAGATCATGGCGACGACGATGCCCGCCGGTTGGTAGGCGATGGTGATGCCCAGCGTCGCCAGCGGTTGGCCGAGCCAGCCGTCTTTGGCAAAGAGGGTGGCAAGGGCAATGCCGGCGACGGCGGTTGGCAGGGCGAAGGGCAGATCGACCAGCGCGTCAATGAGGCCGCGGCCGGGGAAGCGGTAGCGGGTCAGCACCCAGGCGAGCAGCAGGCCAAAGAGGGCGTTGAACAGCGATGCCCACGCCGCCGCCCAGAAGGTGACGCGCAGCGCGGCAAGGGTTTGCCCGTCGCTGACGATGTTCCAGTAGTCGGCAAAGGTGAGTTGGGCGAGGTTGATGGCAAGGCCGGAGAGCGGCAACAGCAGGATGAGCGCGACAAAGAGCAGGCTCATGCCGAGCGAGAGGCCGAATCCGGGCAGGACTTGCAGGCGGCGGGGTCGGGGGTGGGTCATGGTTTGCCTTGGATGATGGGTGTTGGTTGTTATATGCGGAAGCCAATGCACGGAATACCGCCGTTACGCCCCCTCCCCCTGTGGGGGAGGGCTGGGGTGGGGTTAAATATTGTTGCCGTCAAATGTTGTTTTTGGACGGTGGGGCAAGCCCCACCCTACGTTTTACATACACCTGAGCGCTCAAGGTGTATGTAAACCCGCCTTACCGCTTCTGCAACTGATCCAATAATCCGCCGTTGTTAAAGTGCTCTTTCATCACTTTTTCCCACGAGCCGCCGATGTCTTCCACCGTTTTCAGTTGCACGTCGGGGAAGCGCTCCTTGTATTCGGCCTGCACTTTTTCGTCGCGCACGCGGTAGTAGTTTTCGGCGAGCAGGCGTTGCGCCGGTTCGCTGTAGAGGTATTGCAGGTAGGCTTTGGCGGCGTCGGTGGTGCCTTTGGCTTCGGTGTTTTTGTCCAGCCATGCCACCGGGAACTCGGAGAGGATGGAGACTTTCGGCACCACCACTTCGTAGTCGTCCGCGCCGTATTCCTGACGGATGCCGTTCACTTCGGATTCAAAGGTAATAAGTACGTCGCCGATTTTGCGCTCAACGAAGCTGGTGGTCGCGCCGCGGCCGCCGGTGTCAAAGACGGCGACGTGTGCCAGCAGCTCTTTGAGGAAGGCGTGCTGTTCGGCTTCGGTTTTGAAGGTGTCCTGCGCGTAGCCGAGCGCGCCGAGGTAGCTGTAGCGCCCGTTGCCGCTGGTTTTCGGGTTGGCGAAGACGACGCTGACCTCCGGCTTCACCAGATCGCCCCAGTTTTCGATGTGTTTCGGGTTGCCCTTGCGCACGAGGAAGGCGGTGGTGGAGTAGTAGGGCGAGCTGTTGTTGGGCAGGCGGGTGCGCCAGTCTTCCGGCAGCAGTTTGCCCTTGGCGGCGAGGATATCGACGTCTGTGACCTGGTTGAAGGTGACGACATCGGCCTTCAGCCCTTGCAGGATGGCGGTCGCCTGTTTGGAGGAACCGGCGTGGGATTGCTTGACCTTGGGCGCGTCGGGGTGTTCTTTTTCATAGAGGGCGTTGTAGCGGGCGAACAGCTCGCGCGCGATGTCGTAGGAGGCGTTGAGCAGCTCTTTTTCGGCGGCGACAACGGGCAGGGCAAGCGCCAACAGCGCGGTTAGCAGGATTTTTTTCATGATGATGCTCCAGATTGGGTGAAGGCGGCATGGTAGGGCATCGCGCCGCGCCTGCCCAATGGCAAGTTTGCATGGGGGTATAACCGGATGGCATACCCCGCTTGGTGTATCATTGCCCGCTTCTTACCACCCTTTCAGGAATCCTCATGCAACCGCAGTATCAACCACAAACTCTCGAAGCCGCCATCCAAAAAGCCTGGGAAGAAAACCAGACCTTCCGCGCGGTCACTGACCCCTCGCGCGAAAAATTCTACTGCCTGTCGATGTTCCCCTATCCGTCCGGCCGCCTGCACATGGGGCATGTGCGCAACTACACCATCGGTGATGTCATCGCCCGCTACCAGCGGATGCGCGGCAAGAACGTGCTGCAACCGATGGGCTGGGACGCCTTCGGCATGCCCGCCGAAAATGCGGCGATGAACCACCAGGTCGCGCCCGCCGCCTGGACTTACAGCAACATCGACTACATGAAAACCCAGCTGAAATCGCTCGGTTTCGCCATTGACTGGTCGCGCGAACTCGCCACCTGCAAACCCGACTATTACCGCTGGGAGCAGTGGCTGTTCACCCGTCTCTTTGAAAAAGGGCTGATATACCGCAAAAACGGCACGGTGAACTGGGACCCGGTGGATCAAACCGTGCTTGCCAACGAACAAGTCATCGACGGGCGCGGCTGGCGCAGCGGCGCGCTGGTCGAAAAACGCGAGATTCCGATGTACTACTTCCGCATCACCGACTACGCCGAAGAACTGCTGCGCGATTTGGACACCCTTGACGGCTGGCCGGAGCGCGTCAAAACCATGCAACGCAACTGGATTGGCAAATCGCGCGGCATGACCGTGCGCTTCGCCCTGCGCGACGACAGCCGCGACGGCCTCACCGCAGAACAACACGTTGTGCAAGTCTTCACCACCCGCCCCGATACCCTCTATGGCGCGACCTATTTGGCAGTTGCCGCCGAACACCCGCTGGCGACCGCCGCCGCTGCCGACAATCCCACCCTTGCCGCCTTCATCAATGAATGCAAGGCAGGCTCCGTCGCCGAAGCCGACGTGGCAACGATGGAAAAAAAAGGGATGCCGACCGGGCGCTACGTCACCAACCCCGTCAATGGCGAAGCGCTGGAAGTGTGGGTCGCCAACTACGTCCTCTGGGGCTACGGCGACGGCGCGGTGATGGCCGTACCCGCGCATGACGAACGCGACTTCGAATTCGCCCACAAATACCACCTGCCCATCCGCCAGGTCGTTGCCCGCGACGGCGAGACCTACGACAGCGCGCAATGGCACGAATGGTACGCCGCCAAAGAAAACACCCGCCTCATTCACAGCGGCGACTGCGACGGCCTTGACTACGCCGCCGCCTTCGACGCCATCGGCAAAAAACTGCAAGCCCTCGGTGCGGGCGAAGAAAAAACCCAATACCGCCTGCGCGACTGGGGCATCAGCCGCCAGCGCTACTGGGGTTGCCCCATCCCGGTCATCCACGACGCCGATGGTTGCGACCTGCCCGTCGCAGACCAAGACCTGCCCGTCGTCCTGCCGGAAAACATCATCCCCGATGGCAGCGGCTCACCGCTCGCCAAACTGCCCGAATACTACGAGACGACAGACGCGCAAGGCCGCCCCGCCCACCGCGAAACCGACACCATGGACACCTTCGTCGAATCGAGCTGGTACTTCTTCCGCTATATGTCGCCCGACTACACAGGCGGCATGGTCGCCCCGGAAGACGCCGCCTACTGGCAGGACGTGGACCAATACATCGGCGGCATTGAGCACGCCATCTTGCACCTGCTCTACGCCCGCTTCTTCACCAAACTGATGCGCGACGAAGGCCTCGTCAAAGTGAGCGAACCCTTCAAACGCCTGCTGACCCAAGGCATGGTGCTGGCCGCCACCTGGTACCGCGAAGACGCGAGCGGCAAAAAAAACTGGTACAACCCGGCAGAAGTCGAACCCGCGACCGATGACAAGGGCCGCGTTACCGGCGGCACACTCATTGCCGACGGCCAGCCGGTGCAATACGGCGGCATGGAAAAAATGTCCAAATCGAAAAACAACGGCGTGGACCCCGAAGCGCTGGTCAAAAAATACGGCGCCGACACCGCCCGCCTCTACACCATGTTCACCGCGCCGCCCGAATCCACCCTCGAATGGTCCGAAAGCGGCGTCGAAGGCGCGCACAAATACCTGAAACGCCTCTGGGCCTACGCCCACGACCACCGCGACCAGCTCGACCCCGCCCCGGTCGAACACAGTGCGCTCGACAGCAAACACAAAACCCTGCGCCACGCCATCCACGAACAACTGCGCTCGGCACAATTCGACTACGAGCGCAACCAGTACAACACCGTAGTCTCCTCGGCGATGAAAATCTTGAACACCCTCGGCGAAGTCGCGCCAGAAGAAAAACGCCTGCGCAGCGAAGGCCTGCGCATCCTGCTGCTCATCCTCGCGCCCATCACGCCGCACATCGCCGCCGCGCTTTGGCAAGAACTCGGCTACGCGGGCAACATCCTCGACACCGCCATCCCCGACCCCGACCCGCAGGCCTTGACGCGCGACACCATCACCCTTGTCGTGCAAATCAACGGCAAACGCCGCGCCGAAATCGAAATTGCCGCCGGCATGAGCGACGACGACATCATCGCCACCGCCCTTGCCCACCCCGACGTGCAACGCCACAGCGAAGGCAAAACGCCGAAAAAAAGCATCGTCGTCCGCGGCAAGCTGGTGAACCTGGTGGTGTAAAACGACCCATCCGGGGCGGTGAGGCGAAGTCCATAACCGCCCGACGATGCTGCGAGCGGTTATGACACAAGCGTCTAACCGCTCCTTTTTTATAGCCATCCACCGAAAGCCTCATACGGTGTTGCGCCGCCTGACCGGGCACCCTAAAAAATGGCGGAGCCATTTTTTAGGGAAACCCGCGCCGTACAACCACGTACTGCCTTCAGCGGCGCGCCTTGTCTGAAACTTTCGGTGGACGGCTATATATGGCGATACGCACAAAGTTCTGTACAAGGCACGCCGCCGTCGCCGCAAAATCGTCGCCATTATCCGGAGGGTGCGCCGAGGCGCACCCTATGGCGGATTCTATGCGGCGGATTCTATGCGTAGGGTGTGTGCCGCAGGCACGCACGCGTTCCCCGATGCCAACATTCCCGCGCGCGAGTCGGCTCCGCCGCCACACATCCAACGAATCCGTTTGCAGACACCCTGCACGCCAGGGCGTGCCCGCCATCCGTTTGCAATACGGTCGCATAGCGCGGACAGCAAACGCATCCCTATCGCCCCAGCTTGCTTTCCACCTGTGCGCCTTCGCTTTCCGTCGCGCTTTTCAGGCGGTTGAGCAGTTCGCCCCAATCGATTTTGCGGGTGTGGCCGATGATGTCCAGATGCGGCAGGCCGCTTCCTTTGACGAGGTAGTAGCCGTTTTGGCCGTCCGGCGCGGGGGCGATGCCGTCCAGCGTCAGCACGCCACTTTCGAGTTCGGCGCTAAAGCCGAGTTTGTCGTAGGGGAAGCGGTTCAGTACGCGGATGAACTGGTTGACCATGAGGTTGCTGCCGCCATCGCCGACGCGCGAGAGGTAGGCGACGGCTTCGTGGCTGATGCGCCGCCGTCCGGGGTTGTGCGCGGGCGTGTGCAGGCGGGCGCGGAAGTGTTGCGGCCGCCAGTTGGTGAGGATGACATCTTCGGCGCTGCCTTCGATGCGCCCTTCGATTTCGCCGATGCCGAAGGCGTGGGTCAGTTGTTGCAGGTCGAGGCGCGACAGGCGCAGGTTGAAGACGGCCAGCGGCGCGTCGCTGAAGAAGCGGCTGATGTGCAGTTGTTCGATTTGTACGTTGCCGTCAAAGACGGCGACGTTCACCGGCTGGCGCAGTTGCAGGCCGTCGCGCGAGAGGCGGATGTCGGGCAGGGTGCCGCTAATCAGGCCGCGAAAGCGCACGGTGTCGAACGCGTCGCCGAGGTGGGTGAGGCTGATGGGGTCGATGTGCGCGCTCAGTTTGTAGTGGTCGCCGTGCGGCTCAAGGCGGCTGATGGTGATGCCGCCGTCCAAGAGCGGGATGCGCAGCGGTTGTTGCAGGGTGATGCCGCGCGCGTCCCAGCGCAGCTCGGCCCGCACCGCGCCCACCGGCAGTTTGTGCCAGCGCGCGCTGGCGATGTGGATGCGCGACGGCGCGCCGTTGTTGCCCGCCTGGCCGTCGAGGTCGTGCAGTTCGTAGCGCCCCTGGCGGTCGCTGATGTGGATGTGGTTGAGGACCGCGGCGAGGTCGCCGATTTTGCCGTCACGGTAGTTGCCGCGCAGGTAGAGGCTGCCGCGCAGTTCGGCGTCGCCAAAGAGGCCGTCGCCGAGGAGCGGCTTGAGGTAGCGGCGGTAGAGGTGGTCGGCGTCGCTGCGCAGGTTGTGCAGTTCGAGCGCGATGAGGCGGTTTTGCGCGAGGTTCCAGTCAAGGGCGGCTTCGGCGTGGGTGGCGCCGTCGTCGAGGGTGAGGTCGTGCAGGGCGAGGCGGCCGGGTTGCCAGTCGAGGCGGGCGCTGAGGTCAAGCGGCGCGCCGTCGATTTTCAGGTAGTACGGGGTGATGAGGATTTCGCCGTGGGTGAGGTGGAGCGCGATGTCGCCTTGCCAACGGTTGCCGTGCTGGCGCAGGTCAAGGCGGGCGCTGCCGTGGAGGTGTTCTGCCGCCTGCATACTGTCGGCGCTGTTGTAGCAGAGGTCGTCAAGGGCGACGCTGCCGCTGAGGCGCAGGCCGTCCGCGTCGCGGCGTAGGGTGAGGTCGGGGCGTAGCGTGCCGCCTGCCTGGATGCCGCGCGTGTTCAGCAGGGTGGGCAGGAGGGCAAGCGGCAGTTCGGCGGCGATGTTGGCGCCGCCGGAGGCGGGGTTGAGGGTTGCTTGCAGCCGCTGTTTGTCCGCTTGCAGGCGCAGGGTCGCGCCGGGCGGCAGTTGTAGTTCGCCGCGCAGCAGGTGTTGCAGCAGGATGCGGTCGGCGGTCAGTTGCAGGGCGGTGTTGCCGCGCTGGCTGCGCAGGGCGAGGGTTTCGATGGCGAGGCTGTCGCCGTCGCGGCGCAGGCGGGCATCCAGGACGGTGTTTTTCAGCGGGGTATTGGCGAGGCGGGTCGCGGGCAGTTTGCCGCTGAGGTGCCAGTGTTGGTAGTCGCCGCTTTCGGCGCGCAGTTGCAGGTTATTGACGGGGACGCCCGCGATTTGGCCGTCCAGTTCGAGTTCGACGGTGAGGGCGTGGGCGGGGAGTGCGGCGAGGAAAAGCAGGACAAGGATGTGTTTTGTTATCCGCTGGCTCATCGAAGTGCGAGGTATGCGGGCTAACCCCACCCCAACCCTCCCCCACGGGGGGAGGGGGCATATTGGTCGCAGTCGTAACAGTAGTTGCTGAATCGTCCATTGTAATAAGCACTTTTCGCGGGCAATCGCGTGCAGAATCTGCCGTTTTTTCATTCCGCCGCCTTGATTTTTTTGCCGCCCGCCTTCATGTCGGAAAAACTGTTTTTTGTCATGCTAGAGAGGTTTTTATGATTGACGACGAGATGATACACGACGCGCCGGATGGCGGTGAGCCGCCTGCCGAACCGGCGGCGGATGTCCCTTTGATTGACACGCGCGAGGCGGAAATCGAGGCGTTGCAGGCGCAGGTCGCGGATTTGAAAAACGCGGTGTTGCGCGAACGCGCCGATCAGGAAAACCTGCGCAAGCGCTTCGAGCGCGAGAAGGAAAGCGCGCTGAAATTTGGCAGCGAGAAGCTGGTCAAGGATTTGTTGCCGGTGCTGGATTCGCTCACCCTCGGTCTGGATGCGGCAAAGGCGCACGAGGCGGAAGGCAAGCAGGCGCTGGAGCAGTTCATCGCGGGTTCGGCGATGACGCTGAAGCTCTTGCTGGAGATTCTGGAAAAGAACGGCATCACCGAAATCAATCCCGTCGGCGAGAAGCTCGACCCGGAGCGGCATCAGGCGCTGTCCGCCATTCCCAGCCCGGACGCCGAGGCGAACACCATCCTCCACGTCGCGCAGAAGGGTTATCTGCTGAACGGGCGGGTGATTCGCGCCGCGCAGGTCATCGTCGCCGACGGCGCGCAGAAAAATCCGCCGCAATCTTGAAAAGCTGGCGCGCCACCCCACTTAGGCAGTCAGCAACAGCATTTAACTAGTTTCTATCTAAATTTGGAGTTTAAACACTATGGCTAAAATTATTGGCATTGACCTTGGAACCACCAACTCATGCGTATCCATCATGGACGGCGACAAGCCGCGCGTCATCGAAAACGCCGAAGGCGCGCGCACCACGCCGTCCATCGTCGCCTTCACCGACGACGGTGAAGTGCTGGTCGGCCAACCGGCAAAACGCCAGGCGGTCACCAACCCGAAAAACACCCTCTACGCCATCAAGCGCCTGATTGGCCGCCGCTTCGACGAAAAAGAAGTGCAGAAAGACATCAACCTCGTCCCCTACAAAATCATCAAGGCCGACAACGGCGACGCCTGGGTCGAAGCGGTGGACAAAAAAATGGCACCGCCGGAAGTATCTGCGCGCGTGCTGATGAAAATGAAAAAAACCGTGGAAGACTTCCTCGGCGAAAAAATCAGCGAAGCCGTCATCACCGTGCCCGCCTACTTCAACGACAGCCAGCGTCAGGCGACCATCGCCGCCGGCCGCATCGCCGGGCTGGACGTCAAGCGCATCATCAACGAACCGACCGCCGCCGCCCTTGCCTACGGCATGGACCGTGGCGCGCGCGACGCGAAAATCGCCGTCTATGACCTGGGGGGCGGCACCTTCGACATCTCCATCATCGAAACCGTCAACCTCGATGGCGAACAACAATTTGAAGTACTCTCCACCAACGGCGACACCTTCCTCGGCGGGGAAGACTTCGACGCGCGCATCATTGACTACCTCGTCGCCGAATTCAAAAAAGACAGCGGCATCGACCTCTCCAAAGACTCGCTCGCGCTGCAACGCCTGAAAGAAGCGGCCGAAAAAGCCAAAATCGAACTGTCCTCCAGCGAACAGACCGAAATCAACCTGCCCTACATCACCGCCGACGCCTCCGGGCCGAAACACCTCAACATCAAAATGACCCGCGCCAAGCTGGAATCCCTCGTCGGCGATCTGATAGAGCGCACCCTCGAACCCTGCCGCCAGGCGCTGAAAGACGCCGGGCTGTCCGCCAAAGACATCCACGACGTCATCCTCGTCGGCGGGCAGACGCGGATGCCGAAAGTGCAGGAAGTCGTCAAAAACTTCTTCGGCAAAGAGCCGCGCAAAGACGTCAACCCGGACGAAGCCGTTGCCCTCGGCGCGGCCATCCAGGGCGGTGTTATCGGCGGCGACGTCAAAGACGTATTGCTGCTGGACGTCACCCCGCTCTCGCTCGGCATCGAAACCATGGGCGGCGTGATGACCAAACTCATCGAGAAGAACACCACCATCCCGACCCACGCCGAAAACGTCTTCTCCACCGCCGAAGACAACCAGTCCGCCGTCACCATCCACGTCCTGCAAGGCGAACGGCAACAGGCGAGCAGCAACAAATCGCTCGGCAGATTCGACCTCACCGGCATCGAACCGGCACCGCGCGGCATGCCGCAAATCGAAGTCAGCTTTGACATCGACGCCAACGGCGTACTCAACGTCTCCGCCAAAGACAAAAAAACCGGCAAAGAACAGGCGATTACCATCAAGGGCAGCTCCGGCCTCTCCGAAGAAGAAGTCCAACGCATGGTACGCGACGCCGAAGCGCACGCCGAAGAAGACAAAGCCTTCCAGGAAAAAGTCAGCGCGCGCAACAACGCCGAATCCATGCTGCACAGCGTCGAAAAAGCCGTCGCCGACCTCGGTGACGAAGTTACTGCCGACGAAAAAAGCGCCATTGACGAAGCCACCAAAGCGCTGAAAGAAGCGATGGACAAAGGCAGCGTCGAAGACATCAACGCCAAGAGCGAAGCACTTATGAACGCTGCCGGCCCGGTCATGCAAAAAGCCTACAGCAAAATGAGCGGCGAAGGCGCGGCAGCGGGCGCGAGCGCGGGCGGCAACAGCGACAGCGCGCCGAAAGACGACAACGTCGTCGATGCCGACTTCCAGGAAGTCAAAGACGACAAATAAACGCGATTCCCCCGCCGAACCGCTCCCTCCCCCGCAGGGCGAAGCCCGCAGCGGGGGAGGGCTGGGGTGGGGGTAAACCAAACCGTTTCCCCACTGTGGCGCGGCTCGCACCGCGATTCCCCCCTCCCCCTGTGGGGGAGGGGCGAGGGCACCCATGAAAGAGGCGAAGCCTCTTTCATGGGAACCGGGGGGTGGGGTTACTTGCGGCACGCACAAAATTCTTGCGGACTCACGTTTACATACACATCGAGCGCTCAAGTGTATGTAAAACACAGCCCCTACATCCCCCTACCAAACCCGTCCCCAGGACGGATTGCTGAAACCACCCCGCAGGCGGCATCAGCAACCCGCCCTTTTCCATACACCCCCACAAAAAATGGCAGAAAAAGACCTCTACAACATCCTCGGCGTTGCCAAAACCGCCAGCCAGGACGACATCAAAAAAGCGTTCCGCAAACTGGCGATGAAATACCACCCGGACCGCAACCCGGACAACCGCGAAGAAGCCGAAGCCAAATTCAAAGAAGCCAAAGCCGCCTACGACATCCTCTCTGACGAACAAAAACGCGCCCACTACGACCGCTACGGCTACGACGCCGTCAGCGGCAACAGCGCCGGAGGCGGATTCGGCGGATTCGGCGCGGGCGGCTTCAACGCCGACATCTTCGGCGACATCTTTGGCGACATCTTCGGCGGCGGCCGGGGCAACCGGGGCGGCGCGCGCCAACAGGCACGCGGCCACGACCTTGCCTACGAACTCGACCTCTCGCTCGAAGAAGCCGTGAACGGTGGCGAAAAACGCATCCGCATCCCGACCTACGTCCGCTGCAAAACCTGTAGCGGCTCGGGCGCCACCGAAAAATCCGTCAAACGCAACTGCCCCGGCTGTGGCGGCACCGGCCAAATCCGAATGCAACAAGGCTTCTTCTCCATCGCCCAGCCCTGCCCGCAATGCGGCGGGCGTGGCCAAATCATCGAAAACCCCTGCACCGACTGCCACGGTGACGGCCGCGTCAAACAACAAAAAACCCTGAACGTCAACATCCCGGCAGGCGTGGACAGCGGCGACCGCATCCGCCTCTCCGGCGAAGGCGAAGCGGGCGAACGCGGCGCGGCGGCGGGCGACCTCTACGTCGAAATCCATGTGCGCAAACACCCCATCTTCGCGCGCGAAGGCGACAACCTGCACTGCGCCATGCCCATCAGCTTCGTCACCGCCGCCCTCGGCGGCGACCTCGAAGTGCCGA
Organism: Cardiobacterium sp.; assembly: GCF_057314735.1. NCBI lineage: Bacteria > Pseudomonadati > Pseudomonadota > Gammaproteobacteria > Cardiobacteriales > Cardiobacteriaceae > Cardiobacterium > Cardiobacterium sp. Next base: position 29,292 of record NZ_DBHKZK010000085.1, on the reverse strand, counting down.
CCCTCGGCGGGCGCGTCATGCTCACCGTGCCGCCGGAAACCCAGACCGGCAAAACCTTCCGCCTCAAAGGCAAAGGCGTCAAATCCGTGCGCAGCCGCACCACCGGCGACCTCTACTGCACGGTGAACATCGAAACCCCGGTAAACCTCTCCAAAGCACAAAAAGACATCCTCGCCGACTTCGGCAAAACCCTGAACGAAGGCGGCAAAACCCACGCGCCGAAAGAAAAAGGCTTCCTCGACAGCGTCAAAAAATTCTTCGATAACCTGTAAGAGCTCCGCCCCTGCGGGGCGAAACCCGCAGCGGGGGGCTAAGGACGCGCCATGAACAAATACTGGAAAACCATCAAATGGCTATTGGGCACGCTGGCTATGTTTGGCGCATTGTTGTTCTGCAATGTGCTACGCGGCGACCCAATAACGCCACGCAGCTATGTTGTCGCCACCTGTATGACAGCCTTTTTAGCAATCAACGGATTGCCGCTAAAATGGACGATGAAACAACAATTTACCTTTAATTTTTTCTACACTTTCCTTTCCATGCCCGCCGTATTCTTCTATTTTGGCGACCCATTTACATGGATAGGCTACATTTTTACGCCATTGGTTCTTGCATTGATTATGGCGACTCTTTTTTTAATACAGAGACGAGGTCAGGCAAAGCCATAACCACCTGCAACCCCAATGATTACCCGCCCCTTCCCCACCCTGCAGGGCGAGGGGGATTCTCAAAAACCTCAAAACCAAGGACAAAACCATGGGCTTCCTCAGCGGCAAAAAAATCCTCATCACCGGCCTTGCCAGCAACCTCTCCATCGCCTACGGCATCGCCCAGGCCATGCACCGCGAAGGTGCCGAACTCGCCTTCACCTACCAAAACGACAAACTCAAACCGCGCGTCGAAAAAATGGGCGCCGAATTTGGCAGCAAAATCTTCCTGCCCTGCGACGTGGCAAGCGACGCCGAAATCGACGCCGTCTTCGCCAGCCTGCAAGAAGCCTGGGGCGGGCTGGACGGCCTCATCCACGCCATCGCCTTCGCGCCGCGCGAAGCCATCGAAGGGCGTTTCCTCGAAGGCTGCACCCGCGAAAACTTCGCCCTCGCGCACGACATCAGCGCCTACAGCTTCGCCGCCCTGATGCGTGGCGCAGCGCCATTGATGCAAGGCCGCAACGCCGCCGCCCTCGCGCTGACCTACCTCGGCGCGGTCAAAGCCATCCCCAACTACAACACCATGGGGCTGGCCAAAGCATCCCTTGAAGCAGCCATCCGCTACCTTGCCGCCGACTTGGGGCAAGACGGCATCCGCGTCAATGGCATCAGCGCCGGCCCGATTCGCACCCTTGCCGCCTCCGGCATCAAAGACTTCCGCAAAATGCTCAAAGGCTTCGAGAAGACCGCGCCGCTGAAACGCTGCGTCACCATCGAAGAAGTCGGCAACACCGCCGCCTTCCTCTGCTCCGACCTCGCCTCCGGCATCACCGGCGAAATCACCTACGTCGATGGCGGCTACAACATCTACTCCTCGGTACAAATGAGCGACGACGAATAACGCCGCACAAACAAAAAACCACCGCTTGCGGTGGTTTTTTGCATTGGCATCCCAAACGGGGACGGAAGATCTTTCCGCCTCCCGCTATAATTAAACCGTACCGCATATAGCGATACTCACAACGTTCTGTACACGACGCGACACCGTACAGGGCTTTGTGAGGGTTGCTATAAACCGTCATAAACCCGGACCTCAACCCCAAACAGGAGTCATAGATGAGTGATCTGCAAAGCCAGAAATACCGCATTAATCAAATGCGTCAGGAATTGAACCAGTTTTCCCGCGCTGCCAACGATGCCCTCAGTAGGCAATATCTGAATGCTGCTACCTTACAAAAGCTAGGGATAGTAGTCCCACCAAACAAATCTGTATTTTGGATTATCTTTATCCTGCTCGCTATTTTTCTTTCCGTGATCACACAAACCGTTATTCCCGGCATCATTGCCATCATTTATGCTATATTCAAATTTGTCGGGGAATTGTCAAAACAAGAAAAAGCTCTTGCCAATTATTTTTTTGGATTTCTCTTGATTCAGGGAGAAAGCAATGACAACAGATACCCCATAAAACTTATCTGCTCCTATAACTTGTATAAACGGGAAGGGTTGTATTTCGGTTCATACAATAGTGCCAATATTAACAACACCCAGTATGGCGACATCATCTTTGCCATCAATCAAAGCGTAAACGACGACAGTGACAAAATAGGGGATGAACTGTGCTATATCGTCATGCGCAAGGAAGGGCCAATGCCCATGATGGTGTGGGACGGTTCATCATATGTATATAAAGGCGAAATCGCTCCCGCCAATCGGCACATTAAAGAACTCGCGCTGCAATTTGCCCAAAAAATAGACCTCTGGCGTGAATGCTGTCGGGAAACGGAGGCCTATGACGAACGGTGACGTACCGAAGACGCCTTCAATATCCACCGCGACTTGCCGCAACCTTCGCCTGCTAGCGCACGGCAAGAAGCACAACGCGCCGCCGAACAGGAAGCTGCCCGGCTGGCACGCGAAGCCGAGGAAGAAGCGGCACGCCAAGCAAAAGAAGCTGAAATTGCCGCCCGCTGGGAAAAAGTCTATCTGCCGGAACACCTCAAACAAAACATCCGCCAACTGGGTAATGCCTTTGCCGCAGGTGAAAGCAGCGCGGCGCAGGGCATCCTCCTCTACGGTGCGCCGGGGACGGGCAAGTCGCTTATCGCCCGCACCCTCGCCGATACCCTCGATTGCGGCTTTATTGCTATTAACCTGCACGATTTGAAAGGGCGCTATATCGGCGAAAGCGGGCAGAAAGTCAAAGAAATGTGGGACAAAGCCAAAGGGTATCCGCGTTGCATCATGTTTATTGACGAATGCGAAAGTATTTTCGTCAAACGCGGCAGCATGAGCAGCGACAGTTTTACCGATGACATCGTGCAAGCATTCATTGCCGAATGGGATGGTTTCAACAAACAGCAAACCGTATTGGTACTCGGCGCGACCAACCGCCGCGATATTATGGATGAAGCGGTATTGTCGCGCTTCGCCGAACAAATCGAAATTCCCCTGCCCGATACCGCCATGCGGCAATCCATTTTTGCCGCCGAACTCGCTGCGCTCACATGGCAGGGCGAATTGCCGGAAAATAGCGGCGATTATCTGCAAGGCTTCTCCGGGCGGGAAATAGCCAATCTCGCCCGGCAAATGGTGCGCAATGGCGACGACATCAATGAAGCATCCCTTGCGGCGGCCACCCGCGACAAACGTACCGGCAACAACAGTGCTGTCGATAAAGATGCAACCTGGGACAAACTGGTGCTAAATGATGCCAACAAAAAAGTGCTGCATTCTGCCTGCGCCGTTTTTGCTAATGCCGATGCCCTGCGCGCCAAAGGCATCAGCATTCCGCGCGGCATACTCCTTTATGGTCCGCCCGGCACCGGCAAAACTAAAATTGCGCGCACGATGGCAAACGAAAGCGGCCTGTCATTCATCAGTGCCTCCACCGCTGACCTGAAAGCGGCTTATATCGGGCAAAGCGGGCAGTTGGTGAAAAACCTGTTTGAGCGGGCGCGCAGCCAGTCGCCGTGCATCCTTTTCATTGATGAAATGGACATCATCGCCCCGGCGCGCGGCGGCGCAGACGACACCTTCACCAAGGAAATCGTCGGCCAGTTGCTGCAAGAGCTGGACGGCATCAAGCGCCAAAGCGGCGATGTCTTCGTGCTGGCGGCGACCAACCGCGTGGACGACCTGGACAGTGCCGTCCTCTCCCGCTTTAACCGCCGCATCGAAATCGGCCTGCCGGACGAGGCGGCACGCGCCGCCATCCTGCGCGTGCTGCTCGCCTCCAAACCGCTCGCCTTTGATTTGGACGCGGGCTGCGCCAGCCTCGCCGCGCGCAGCGACGGACAAAGCGGCCGCGACCTGCGCAACTGGGTCGATCGCGCCGAGCAAGCCGCCATCGTCCGCCATTTTGAGACGGGCGACATTGACGGGCTGCAACTGGAGCTGGCGGATTTTGACTGAATGCGGCGCCGTCCTTGCCCCACCGTCATTTTTCTGTTACCTTCGCCGCTCCTTCATCCCACCGGAATAACCCCATGATTTTTGTCCTCTCTGCCCTGCATCATCACCACCCCGGCTGATTCTTTCGGGTGCTGGTGCTATTCGGAAGAAATGCAAGACTTCCGAAGGCGCGCAGGCAGCGATGTATTCCAAAACCTTTCGGAAGTCCGCTTCCGAAAGGTTTTTTTTCGTCTTCATTTCAAGGAAATTTTTATGTCTCTATCCTCAAAACGGCTGCGCATCGCCCTGCAGAAATCGGGGCGCCTCAGCGCGGAATCACATGATTTGCTCAGACAGTGCGGGGTGCGCCTCAATCTGCAGCCCGATCGTCTGCTCGCCTGCGCGGAGAATCTGCCGATTGATATTCTGCGCGTGCGTGATGACGACATCCCCGGCCTCGTCTTTGACGGCGTGGTGGACTGGGGCATCCTCGGCGAAAACGTGCTGGAGGAGGCGGCGTTGGCGCGGCGCGCGGAAGGCGAGGCGGCGGATTATGCGCTGCTGCGCCGTTTCGATTTTGGCGGTTGCCGTCTGTCGCTCGCCCTGCCGCGCGATGTGATGTACCGCGGCGTTGCCTCGTTGCGCGGGCGGCGTATTGCCACGTCGTACCCGCATTTGCTGCGCCGTTTTATGAATGAGCGCGGTGTGGATTACCGGAGCTGTCTGCTCAACGGCTCGGTGGAGGTGGCGCCGCGCGCCGGGCTGGCCGATGCGATTTGTGATTTGGTTTCGTCCGGGGCGACGCTGGAGGCGAACGGCCTACGCGAGGCGGAGGTGATTTACCGCTCGAAAGCGGTACTCATCCAGCGTGCCTCCCCGCTCGATGCGGCGCAGTCGGCGCTGGCGGAGCGGCTGCTGACCCGCATTCAGGGGGTGTCGCAGGCGCGCGAGTCCAAGTACATCATGCTGCACGCGCCGAAGGACAAGATTGAGGCCATCGTCGCGCTCTTGCCCGGCGTGGAGCACCCGACCATTCTGCCGCTCACCCACGATACCCGCCACGTCGCGCTGCACATGGTCAGCCAGGAAAACCTGTTCTGGGAGACGATGGAGCAGCTCAAGGCGGCGGGCGCCAGCGCCATTCTCGTCCTGCCGATTGAAAAGATGCTTGCCTAAGGAGAACCCCATGCAATCCTGTAACTGGAACACCCTCGACGCCGCCGAACGCCGCCGCGTCCTCACCCGCCCGGCACAACAGCAAAGCGCGGCCATCCACGATGCCGTCGCCGCCATCCGCGACGCGGTGATTGCCGACGGCGACGCCGCCCTGCGCCGCCTCACCGCGCAATTTGACGGCGTGAACCTGGACGCGCTCACCATCACCCCCGCCGCCCGCGATGCCGCCGCGGCGCGTGTCCCCACCGCCCTGCGGGAAGCGATGCTGCTTGCCAAAGACAACATCGAAACCTTCCACCGCGCGCAACAGCCGCCGCTCATCGACCTCGAAACCCGCCCCGGCGTGCGCTGCCAGGTCATCACCCGCCCGATTGAGCGCGTCGGCCTCTACATCCCCGGCGGCAGCGCGCCGCTGTTTTCCACCGTGCTGATGCTCGCCGTGCCCGCCCGCCTCGCCGGTTGCCGCCACATCGCGCTCTGTACCCCGCCGCCGGTCGCCGATGAAATCCTCTGCGCCGCCGCCCTCTGCGGCATTGACACCATCCACCCGGTGGGCGGTGCGCAGGCCGTCATTGCCCTCGCCCACGGCACGGAAAGCATCGCCGCCGTCGATAAAATCTTCGGCCCCGGCAACACCTACGTCACCGAAGCCAAGCGGCAGGTGCAGCAGCACGGCACCGCCATCGATATGCCCGCCGGGCCGTCCGAAGTGCTGGTGATTGCTGATGAGACCGCCAACCCCGCCTGGGTCGCCGCCGACCTCCTCTCGCAGGCCGAACACGGCGCCGATTCCCAGGTCATCCTCGTCAGCGACAGCGCCGCGCTCATCGCCGCAGCGGAAAACGAACTGGCGCGACAACTGGCCGCCCTGCCGCGCGCCGCCACCGCCGCCCAGGCACTCGCGCACAGCCGCAGCATCCACGCCGCCGACCTCGACCAAGCGGTTGCCATCAGCAACGCCTACGCGCCGGAACACCTCATCATCCACACCGCCGCGCCGCGCGCGCTGTTGCCGCAGATTGCCCACGCCGGCTCCATTTTCCTCGGCGCATACTCGCCGGAAAGCGTCGGCGACTACGCCAGCGGCACCAACCACGTCCTGCCCACCTACGGCTACGCGCGCGCCACCTCCAGCCTCGGTCTCGCCGACTACCAAAAACGCATGACCGTGCAGGAGCTGAGCCCGGCGGGCTTTGCCGCCCTCGCCCCCGCCGTCGCCGCCCTCGCCGCCGCCGAACAACTCGACGCGCACAAAAACGCCATCACCATCCGCCTCGGAGAACAACCATGAGCCTGCCCGAAGACCTGCTGCGCGCCAACCTGCGCGGCCTCACCCCCTACCAGTCCGCCCGCCGCATTGGCGGACACGGCCACATCTGGCTCAACGCCAACGAACACCACAGCGCCCCCGCCATCACCAACTCCCCCGGCAACAGCCCGCTCAACCGCTACCCCGAACCGCAGCCCGCTGCCGTCCTCGACGCCTACGCGCGCTACCTCGGCGTCGCCCCGGAAAACCTGCTCATCACCCGCGGCGGCGACGAAGGCATCGAACTGCTCATCCGTACCTTCAGCGAGCCCGGCACGGGCAGCATCCTCTACAACCCGCCCACCTACGGCATGTACGCCATCAGCGCCGCCACCCACGGCGTGAACGCCATCGCCGTACCACAAACCGCCGGCTTCCAGCTCGACCTGGAAGGCATCCGTCGCGCGCTGGACACCCACCCGCGCATCAGCCTCATCTACATCTGCAACCCCAACAACCCCACCGGTACCCGCCTCAAGCGCAACGACCTGCACACGCTGCTCGGCATCACCCGCGACCGTGCCATCACCGTCATCGACGAAGCCTACAGCGAATACAGCCCCGCCGACAGCCTCGTCCCCGAACTGGCGCGCTACCCGAACCTTGCCATCATCCGCACCCTCTCCAAGGCGCACGCGCTGGCGGGCATCCGCTGCGGCTTCGTCGTCGCCAACCCCGACCTCATCGCCTGCCTGCACAAAACCATCGCCCCCTACCCCATCCCGACCCCGGTCGCCGACATCGCCGTGCAGGCGCTCAGCCCGGCGGGCATCGCCCAAATGCAGGCGCGCGTCGCCGAAACCCTCGCCGCCCGCGACGCCCTCGCCGCCGCCCTTGCCTGCCAGCCGCAAGTGCGCCGCGTGTACGACAGCGCCGCCAACTACCTGCTCGTCGCCTTCCACGACGGCGAAGCCGTCTTCCGCCATCTCGCCGACGCGGGCATCATCCTGCGCGACCAGCACCACGTGCCGGGACTGGCCAACCACATCCGCATCACCATCGGCAGCGCCGACGAAAACGCGGCAGTCCTGCAAGCGCTGGATAACTGCCCCCAGTAGGGTGGGACTTGCCCCACCGCCCCGTACCCCCCCCAACCGGAGAACCCCATGCAACCGACCCTCTACATTGACCGCGACGGCACCCTCATCGACGAACCGCAAACCGACTACCAAATCGACAGCCTCGACAAACTCGCCTACGAACCCGGCGTCATCCCGGCGCTGCTGCACCTGCAACAGCGCTACCGCCTCGTCATCATCAGCAACCAGGACGGCCTCGGCACCCCCGCCTTCCCGCAAGCCGCCTTCGCCGTGCCGCACGAAAAAATGCTGCAAACCTTCGCCTCGCAGGGCATCCACATCGACGCCGTCCACATCTGCCCGCACCGCGCCGAAGACCACTGCCCCTGCCGCAAACCCAAAACCGGCCTGCTCGCCGCCGACATCGCCAGCCAGGCCTACGACCCGGCGCACAGCTACGTCATCGGCGACCGCGACAGCGACCTCGAACTGGCGCACAACCTCGGCATCACCGGCATCCCCTACCACCGCGACCGCCTCGGCTGGGCGGCGATTGCCGAAAAACTGCTGCCGCCCGCGCTGCCCAAAGACCGCACGCCGCGCCACGCCGCCGTCAGCCGCGACACCAAAGAAACCCGCATCCGCGCCGAAGTCTGGCTGGACGAACCCGGTCTGAACCACATTGCGACCGGCATCGGCTACTACGACCATATGCTTGACCAAATCGCCACCCACGGCGGCTTCCGTCTCGACCTGCACTGCGACGGCGACCTGCACATCGACGACCACCACACCATCGAAGACAGCGCCCTCGCCCTCGGCATGGCGCTGAAACAGGCGCTGGGCGACAAACGCGGCATCGCCCGCTTCGGCTTTGTCCTGCCAATGGACGAATGCCGCGCCAAATGCACCCTCGACCTCTCCGGCCGCCCCTGGTGCAAAATCCGGGCGAAATTCCGCCGCGAAAAAATCGGCGACTACAGCACCGAAATGACCGCGCACTTCTTCCACAGCCTCAGCTACAGCCTGCAAGCAACACTGCACCTGTCGGTCAAGGGCGACAACGACCACCACAAAACCGAAAGCCTGTACAAGGCCTTTGGCCGCACCCTGCGCCAGGCCATCCGCGTAGAAGACGACCGGCTGCCGAGCAGCAAGGGCGTGCTGTGAAGCCCGCCCCGCCGCAAAACATCCGCCCCCCGGCAAAACCCCACACGGAGACCCCATGCCCGACCTCATCATCATCGACACCGGCTGCGCCAACCTCGCCTCGGTGCAATACGCCCTCGAACGCCTCGGCTACCGCCCGCGGGTGAGCGCCGACCCCGCCGCCATCCGCGCCGCCGGCAAACTCGTCCTGCCCGGCGTGGGCAGTGCCGCCGCCGCCATGCACAACCTCGCCGCGCGCGGCCTGATTGAACCCGTGCGCGAGGCGCACCAACCGCTGCTCGGCATCTGCCTCGGTATGCAACTGCTCACCAGGCACTCCGCCGAAGGCGACACCGCCACCCTCGGCCTCATCCCCGGCGACACCGCAGCCCTGCCCGGTTGCGGCCTGCCGCTGCCGCATACCGGCTGGAACACCGTCCATCACCAGCCACAGCACCCGCTGTTTGACGGCATCGCCCAGGACAGCCATTACTACTACGTCCACGGCTATGCCGTGCCGCCCGGCGCGCACACCATCGCCACCAGCGACTACGGCGTGCCGTTTTCCGCCGCCATCGCCCGTGACAACTACTACGGCGTGCAATTCCACCCCGAACGCTCCGGCAAGACCGGCGCGCGCCTGCTACAAAACTTCATGGAGAACCTCTGATGATCACCCCCGTCATCCCCGCGCTTGACCTCATCGGCGGCGCTGTCGTCCGCCTGCACCAGGGCGACTACCACCAGACCACCCGCTACGACCGCGACCCCGCCGCCCTCATCGCCGCATACCGCGAACAGGGCGCGCAGCAAATCCACCTCGTTGACCTCGACGGCGCCAAAGACCCGGCACAACGGCAAACCGCACTCATCGCCCGCCTGGCCGCCAGCGCCCGTTGCCCCATCCAGGTTGGCGGCGGCATCCGCAGCGCCGACGACATCGCCGCGCTGCTGGCTGCGGGCGCCAACCGCGTCGTCATCGGCTCGCTCGCGGTAGAGCAGCCCGACACCGTCAAGGCGTGGCTCGCCCGTTTCGGCGGCGAACGCATCGTCCTCGCGCTCGACGTCCGTCCGCATGACGGCGCGCATTACCTCGCCGTGCGCGGCTGGCAGGACACCAGCACGCACACCCTCGAAACCCTGCTGGAGCACTACCGCGACAGCGGCCTGCGCCACATCCTCTGCACCGACATCCGCCAGGACGGCACCCTGCAAGGTGCAAACACCGCGCTCTACCGCGCGCTGCACCGCGCCTGGCCGCAGCTTGCCATCCAGGCCTCCGGCGGCATCGGCAGCCTTGACGACATCCGCGCCCTGAAAGACAGCGGCGTCGCCGGCATCATCACCGGTCGCGCCCTGCTGGAAGGCAAATTCACCCTGACGGAGGCGCTGCAATGCTGGCAAAACGCATAATCCCCTGCCTTGACGTGCGCGACGGCCAGGTCGTCAAGGGCGTCCAGTTCCGCGGCCACCAGACCATCGGCGCAATTGAGCCGCTGGCGGCGCGCTATGCCGAAGAAGGCGCGGACGAACTCGTTTTCTACGACATCACCGCCTCCAGCGATGGCCGCACCGTGGACAAAAGCTGGGTGGACAAAATCGCGCGCCTGCTCGACATCCCCTTCTGCGTCGCCGGCGGCATCAAAACCGTCGCCGACGCCGAACAGCGTTTCGCCAGCGGTGCCGACAAAATCTCCATCAACAGCCCGGCGCTGGCCGACCCCGGCCTCATCACCCGCCTCGCCGAACGCTTCGGCCAGCAGGCCGTCGTCGTCGGCATTGACAGCTGGTACGATGCCGAAAGCCGCGACTGGCGCGTCAAACAATACACCGGCGACGCCGCCCGCACCCGCGACAGCGGCAGATTGACCCTCGACTGGGTCAAAGAAGCGCAAGACCGCGGCGCGGGTGAAATCGTGCTGAATACCATGAACCAGGACGGTATGCGCCAGGGCTACGACCTCGAACAACTGCAGGCGGTGCGCGCCGTCTGCCGCGTGCCGCTCATCGCCTCCGGCGGCGCGGGCGAAATGGCGCACTTTCGCGACGCCTTCCACATCGCCGGTTGCGACGGCGCACTCGCCGCCAGCGTCTTCCACCGCCAGCACATCAATATCGGCGCACTCAAGCACTACCTCGCGGCGGCAGGCATCGCGGTGCGGCAATAAAAATCCCCCAAACCCCAAGGAAAACCCATGCACATCCCCGACAACCTCGACTGGCACAAAAGCGGCGGCCTGCTGCCCGCCATCATCCAGCACGCCGACAGCGGCGAAGTGCTGATGCTCGGCTACATGAACGCGGACGCCCTCGCCGCCACCTGCGCACAAGGCCGCGTCACCTTCTACTCGCGCAGCAAACAGCGCCTGTGGACGAAAGGCGAAAGCAGCGGCCACTACCTCGATGCCATCGCCATCAGCCCCGACTGCGACCGCGACGCGCTGCTCATCCTCGCCCGCCCGCACGGGCCGACCTGCCACACCGGCGCGGCGAGCTGCTTCCACGCCTTTGACGGCGAAAGCGCGAGCGGCTGGCGCTTCCTCGCCCAACTGGAAACCCTGATAAAAAGTCGCAAGGGCGCCGACCCGGCGAGCTCCTACACTGCCAGCCTCTACGCCGCCGGTACCAAACGCATCGCGCAAAAAGTCGGCGAAGAAGGCGTGGAAACCGCGCTGGCGGCGACCGTCGGCGACCGCGACGAAACCATCAACGAAGCCGCCGATCTCACCTATCACCTCACCGTGCTGCTGCAAGACGCCGGCCTCTCCTGGGCGGATGTTATCGCCAAACTGCGGGAGCGACACAACCCGCGCGATTGAGCGCCGCCCGCCCGCGCACAAAAAAAGCCGGATGATTCCGGCTTTTTCTTTGCGCTGCGGCAGCGGCTCAAATATCAATATTGGCGCTGTTGGCGTTGTCTTCGATGAAGGCGCGGCGCGGTTCGACTTCTTCGCCCATCAGCGTGGTGAAGATTTCATCGGCCAGGCGCGCGTCTTTGAGCTGCACTTGCAGCATCCGCCGCACTGCCGGGTCAAGCGTGGTTTCCCACAGTTGGTCGGGGTTCATTTCGCCGAGGCCTTTGTAGCGCTGGATTTCGTAGGCTTTTTTGCCTTCGGCGAGCAGCGCGTTGATGACCTGGTGGAAGTGTTCGACTTCGAGGCGCTCTTTGCTGTTTTCAAAGTAGGCACCATCGCCGAGGAGGCCGCGCACTTTTTGCCCGAAGTGGTTGATGTGGCGGTATTCGTTGCTGTCGGCGAAGTTGGCATCAAAGGTGTTTTGCGCGAGGTTGGCGTGTTGTTCGATGCGGACGTTGATGCGCGGCACGTCGCCGGGCAGGGTTTCGGCGCGCAGGGTGATGCCTGCGGCGGCGAAGCGGTCAAGCTGGCGCTGGTAGGCGGCAATCCAGTCTTGCAGCGCGGCGGGGTCGCTGAAGGTGTCGCGCGTCAGTTCGGGGGCTTCGATGAGCGCGTGCAGGACGCGGCTGTCGTAGCGGTGCAGGCGCTTGATGAGGTTTTCGATTTGGCCGTGTTCGCGCGCGAGTGCCTCGAAGGCTTCTTTGGTGATGGCGGGGCTGTCGGCGGAGAGGTGCAGGTTGGCGTCGTCCAGCGCCTGGGTCAGCAGCAGTTCGTTCAGTTCGTGGTCGTCTTTCAGGTATTGTTTGTTGCGCCCTTTGCTGACTTTGTACAGCGGCGGCTGGGCGATGTAGATGTGGCCGCGTTCGACCAGTTCGGGCATTTGCCGGTAGAAGAAGGTGAGCAACAGGGTGCGGATGTGCGCGCCGTCCACGTCGGCATCGGTCATGATGATGATGCGGTGGTAGCGCAATTTTCCGGCGTCAAAGTCGTCTTTGCCGATGCCGGTGCCGAGCGCGGTGATGAGGGTGCCGATTTCGGCAGAGCCCAGCATTTTGTCGAAGCGCGCTTTTTCGACGTTCAAAATTTTGCCTTTGAGCGGCAGGATGGCCTGGAATTTGCGGTTGCGCCCCTGTTTGGCGGAGCCGCCCGCCGAGTCGCCTTCCACGATGAAGATTTCGGAGTGCGCCGGGTCTTTTTCCTGGCAGTCAGCGAGTTTGCCGGGCAGGCCTGCGATGTCGAGCGCGTCTTTACGCCGCGTCATTTCGCGCGCCTTGCGCGCGGCTTCCCTGGCGCGGGCGGCATCGACGATTTTGCCGGCGATGGTTTTGGCTTCTACGGGGTGTTCGAGCAGGTATTCGCGCAGTTTGTCGGCAAGGACGCTTTCGACGGCGTTTTTGACTTCGCTGGAGACGAGCTTTTCTTTGGTCTGCGAGCTGAATTTGGGGTCGTGTACTTTGACGGAGACGATGGCGGTCAGGCCTTCGCGCGCGTCGTCGCCGCTGGTGGCGATTTTGGCTTTTTTCAGCAGGCCTTCTTCGTCCATGTAGGCGTTCAGGGTGCGGGTCATCGCCGCGCGGAAGCCGGCGAGGTGGGTGCCGCCGTCGCGTTGCGGGATGTTGTTGGTGAAGCAGTAAACGTTTTCGGCGTAGCTGTCGTTCCATTGCAGCGCGATTTCAACGGCGACGCCGTCCTTGTCGGCGGCGCAGTAAAAGATGCTGGGGTGCAGCGGGGTTTTGTTGCGGTTCAGGTATTCGACGAAGGCTTTGACGCCGCCTTCGTACTGGAAGGTTTGTTGTTTGCCGTCGCGTTCGTCGTGCAGTTCGATGCGCACGCCGGCGTTGAGAAAGGAGAGTTCGCGCAGGCGCTGGGCGAGGGTTTCGTAGTCGTATTTGACTTCGCCGAAGGTGTCTTGGCTGGCGAGAAAGTTGATTTCGGTACCGGTGCTGTCGCTGTCGCCAGTGATAGCGAGCGGTGCCAGCGGTTCGCCGTGGCGGTAGGTTTGCTGGTGGACATGGCCGTCGCGACGGATGGTCATGGTCAGGCGTTCGGAGAGGGCATTGACCACGGAGACGCCGACGCCGTGCAGGCCGCCGGAGACTTTGTAGGCGTTGTCGTCGAATTTTCCGCCCGCGTGCAGCACGGTCATGATGACTTCGGCGGCACTACGGCCTTCTTCGGGGTGGATATCGACCGGGATGCCGCGCCCGTTGTCGCGTACGGTGATGGATTCGTTTTGGTGGATGATGACCTGGATGTCGGTGCAGTAGCCAGCGAGGGCTTCGTCAATGGCGTTATCGACGACTTCAAAGACCATGTGATGCAGGCCGCTGCCGTCGTCGGTGTTGCCAATGTACATTCCGGGGCGTTTGCGCACGGCTTCCAGTCCTTTGAGTACTTGGATGCGGGAGGCGTTGTAGGCGTTATTTTGCTCGCTCATGGGTCTTGCTTGTCCTGGTGTGTGAAGGGCACGAATTATAGCACAAGCAGCGGTTTTAACGCGGTTTTTCCGCCGCAGGTGGTGCTTTCCGGGCGTAAAAAAAAGAGGGCAGTTTGCCCTCTTTTTTCTCTGCCACAGTAGCGGTTACATCGCGGTCTGGGTGATGGGGATGATGATGGCCTTGGCAATGGCAAGACCAACCAGACAGGCGACGCCAACGCCAATAAGGCCAGGCACCATGAAGCTGTGGTTGAAGTAGTACTTGCCGATTTTGGTGGTGCCGGTGACGTCGAAGTTCACCGTAGCGATGTCCGACGGGTAGTTGGGGATGAAGAAGTAGGCATAGGTGGCGGGCATCAAGCCGATGAGTACCGGCGCCGGAATGCCCAGGCTGATGCCAACCGGCAGCAGCATTTTCGCGGTTGCCGCCTGGCTGTTAATCAGCACGGAAACGCCAAAGAGGGCAAAGGCGAACGTCCACGGCGCGTTTTGCACCATTTCCTGAATGCTGCCCTTGACGTGCGGCATGGCGTAGGAGAAGTAAGTGTCGCTCATCCAGGCAATCCCGAAAATGGCGATGGCGGCGACCATGCCGGATTTGAAGACAACGCCGTTCGGCACGGTTTGCACATTGGTGCGGGTGGCAAGGAGGATGATGCCGCCAAAACCGAGCATGAACATCTGGATGATGACGCTCATGTCAATCGCTTTTTCCATGCCGGGAATGGTACGGATGGAAGGCACCATTGCCACGATGACGATGCACACCAGCGCGAGGATAAAGAGCAAGACGGAATTGCGTGCGGCGGGTGGCAGTTGCTCGTTCAGCGTGGTGCTGGTGGTGCTCAAAATGCGTTCACGCCAGACCGGGTCTTGCATCCGGCGCTGGTATTCCGGGTCGTCCTCCAGCTCCTTGCCCCGGCGCAGGCTGTACAGCGACAGCGCAATGGTACCGGCGAAGGTGGCAGGGATGGTGACGGCGACGATTTGCAGCAGGGAAACGTTGGCAAAGGCTTCAATATGGGCGATGTCTTTCAGATACAGCGCGACCACCGCCGAAATCGGGCTGCCGGTAATGGCGAGCTGCGAAGCGACGGACGCGGCGGCCATCGGCCGCTCCGGGCGGATTTTGTTCTTCAGCGCGATGTCGCCGATGATGGGCATGATGGAATAAACGGCGTGGCCGGTGCCGAGCATGATGGTCATGGTGTAGGTGACAATCGGGCCGAGGATGGTGACGCGCTTCGGATTCTTGCGCAGAATCTTCTCGGCGATTTGCAGCATATATTTCAGGCCGCCCGCCGCTTCCAGCACGGAGGCGCAGGTGACGACGGCGAGGATGACGAGCATGACGTCAATTGGTGCCTTGCCCGGCGGCATGCGCAAGACCAGCACCTCAAACATCAAACCGATACCGGAGACAACCCCCAAACCGATGCCGCCAAAACGGCTGCCGGCATAGAGGAAAAACAGGAGGAGGAGGAACTCGGCGATGAGCGTGAGTTCTAGCGATAATGACATGGTTGCCTCTTGTAAATGTTGTGGAAAGGAGTGCTTATGATACGCCTGCTACGAGGATTTTTGAGGATTTTTACGGCTTGCGCACGATACGGATGAGGCGACGCGCCGGGCGCTGCGGCTGATTGTGCGCCTGTTGCGGGTCGTCAATCACCTCGATGCTGCCATTGATGCGCACCCGGCGCACCACGAATTGCACATGACCGCCGCGCGCCTGCATTTGCTGCATATGCGCATACGCCATCTTCGCGCCGAGATGCAGGCTAACCACCACCGGCTTTTCATTGACCGCGTCGGAATAGACTGCCAGCACCGCATAAGCGATGTTCTCGCGACCGAATATCAGATCTTCAGACAGCATGACAGCATTTATTACAGAAAAATTGCAGGATGGTTAGAATAGCACAGCTTCCCTTACAATAGCGCCCATTCCAATAACATCAAGGACAAACAACCATGCGCCTGCGCGACGAACTCCGCCCCACGCTCCGCCTCGCCATCCCCCTCATTCTGATGCAGCTTTTGAGCTTCGCCCTGCCCGTCATCGACACCATCATGGCAGGCCGCCACGGCGACCTCACCCTTGCCTCGGTGGCGCTCGCCGCGCAAATCTTCAGCTTCATCTATCTGTTCATGGCGGGCTGCGCCCTTGCCATCACCGCCGCCATTTCGCAGGCCAATGGCCGCGATGACCGCGCGCAAATCCGCCGCAATTTCCAGCAGGGCATCTGGATGCTCGCCTTTCTCGGCGCCGCTGCCACCGGGCTGACCGTCATCGGCGCGCGCGTCCCCGCCTGGCTCGGCAGCGCGCCGGACATCGCCCGCGAAGCCAGCCGCTACCTGCTTACCCTCGCCCCCGGCGCGGGCATCTGCATCGTCGGCCTCGCCGGACGCTGCTTCCTTGAAGGCATGGCCTTTCCGCGCACCACCGTGCTGGTGCAGGCCTTGCTCGTCCCGACCAATATCGTCGGCAACTATATTTTTCTCTACGGCGCGGGGCCCATTCCGGCGATGGGCGCGCCCGGCATGGCGCTCTCCACCGCGCTCTGCTACTGCATCTTCGCCACCTTTGTCTTCACCGCCATTGCCCGCAACCCGCGCTGGCGGCCATACCGCCCCTACCAGCGCTTTTCGCGCCCCGATTTTGCCGCCATCCGCCGCTATTTCAGCGTCGGCCTGCCGATTGCGCTGGCGCTGGTCATGGAAACCGGCCTTTTTACCGCCGTTGGCCTCATCGTCAGCCGCACCAATGCGGTCAACGCCGCCGCCAACCAGATTGCCCTCAACTACGCCGGCATTTCCTTCATGATTCCGCTGGGGCTTGCCAACGCGCTCACCATCCGCTGCGGCAACGCCTACGGCAAAGGCGACTACGCCGCGCTGCGCCAGCGCGCACTCGGCGGCATGATTGTCGTCGCCATCATCATGCTGGTAATGGCGGCCATCCCGCTGCTGCTGCGCCACGAAATCGCCACGCTCTACAGCACCAACGCCGACATCATCGCCATCGCCAGCGTCATTCTCATCCTCGTCGGCATCTTCCAGATTGGCGACGGGATGCAGGTCTGCACCGCAGGCATCCTGCGCGGCATCCACGACACACGGATGCCGATGATTTACGCCTTCATCGGCTACTGGCTGATTGGCTTCCCCGCCGCGCTGCTCGGCTACCGCTTCCTTGGCATCGGCGTTGCCGGGCTGTGGCTCGGCATGGTCATCGGCCTTTCCATTACCGCCATCCTCGGCGTGCGCCGCGTCCTCTGGCAAATCCGCCCGCGTCCCGCCCAAAATCCGGCCTGAGCGGCGAAAAATACGGCGATACTCACTCGGCTTGCGGACGCGTAGCGGGTGGTAATTCCAACATCGGCACGGCGCTGTTGGGCAGCATGGTTTGCGGCAGGATGCCGTTCCAGCGTTCAATCTGCATCAAGCGAATGATTTCCGGGTTTTGCCGCAATGCCTCGCCCTTGGTGTTGATGGATGCGGCTTCTGCCTTGGAGCGCAGTTCGATCGCTTTTGCCTCGGCTTCCGCCGCCTTGATTTGTGCGTCCGCCTGTCCCTGGGCGCGGGTGGCGGCGATTTGCGCTTCGATGCGTTCACGTTCGAGGTTTTGTTTGTAGCGCTCAACTTCGACTTCAGCTTTCATGCGGTCTTCGATGGTCTGCTCGTAGGCGTCGGAGAAATCCACGTTTTCAATTTGTACGCTTTCGATGCGCAGGTAGGGGTATTTGGCCAGTGCGCCGACGATGGCGTCGCGCGTTTTGTTGTTCAGCTCTTCGCGGTGCTGTACGGAGCGGATGGCGGTGAACTGGCCGAAGACGGTTTTGATTTCTTGTTTGACGATGGGGACGATGGCGAGTTCGTAGAGGTTGTCGATTTTGCCGAACTGGGTGTAGAGCGCTTCCACGCCGTCGTCGGCGACGGCAAAGGTGACGGAAAGCGCGATTTGCGCGGGCTGCTGGTCGCTGGAGTAGGCGAAGATGTCCTTCATCGTGCCGGTGGTGGTACGGGTCGGGATGCGCACCACGCGGTCAATGTACGGCCATTTGAAGTGCAGGCCGGGGTCGGCCACCTTGCTCACTTCGCCGTAATGGAGGACGACACCGCGCTCGCCCTGATCCACGGTGTACATACTGCCGCCGGTGGTCAGCAGCAGGATGAGGACAGCGACGGCGCTGATGATGAGGGTGATGAGGGGGGCTTTACTTTTTTGGCTCATGGGTTATCTCGGGTAGTGGGCTAAAAAAAGCGCCCCCGGTTGGGAGCGCTTTCTGGCGGCCGGTTAGTGCGTATTCTTGCCGTAGAGTTTGATTTCGACGCGGCGATTCGGCTGGTTGCATTCGTTGCGTGCGGCGCTGTTGCGCGGGTTGCGGTTGCGGCAGCCGGTGACGACCGGATCGTTTTCGCCGTGGCCGCGTGCTTTGAGGATGGAAGCGGGAAAGCCGTTTTCGACCATGACCCGTTTGACGGTCTGGGTGCGGCGTTGTGAGAGACGCTGGTTGTAGCCCGGTTTGCCTTCGGGGTCGGCGTAGCCGTCAATGTAGATGACGCTGGTAGCGTCGCGGTATTGTGAGGCGGCAGCGGCGATTTCTTTCAGTTGGCGTTTGCCGTCGGGCAGGATGCTGGCGTAGTCGGAGCGGTTGAATTTGAACAGCGCGGAGACGTCCACGTTGTATTGCTGCACCAGTTCGGGCGAGCAGTTGCGGTTTTGTTCGAGGCGCGGCAGGGTGTGGGTTTGTTCGCGCAGCTGGCCGAGTTCGCGGCTTGCGGTCGCGCGGTCCACCGCTTGCAGGGTCGGGTTGCCACCGCCATCGACGACGCGGAAGAAGCTGACGCGGCCTTGTGGCAGGTCGTAGAAGTCGCCCGCGTTCGCCTTGATGTTGTAGGCGCGGTCGCGGCCGCTGTAGGCGGTGGCAAGGCGCTGGTTGTAGGGGCAGAGTTCGGCGTAGCGGTAGCCGCCGGGCAGGAGCGAGGCGAGGTATTCGCCGTTGACGTACACGTTGGCAGCGCCGCCGCCACCACCGGTGCGGTAAAACATGACGCCTGCCCAGCCGGGATTGACGGCTTCGTTGGCAGGCGCAGGCGCACCGAAGGTTTGCCAGCGTTCGGCCAGTCCTTGTTGTGCCGTGGCGGCGGTGCTGGCGGCGAGTACGCCCGCGAGCAGGATGGTTTTCAGGGTTTGTTGCATTTCCTTTTCCTCTTGATTTTTGTCCGGGGTCGCCCGCGGGATGCAGGCGGGTTTGCGCGGCGCGGTTGGTAATGTTTTGTTCATTACGGCGCGGTATTCGCAACTATAAACACGTCATTCTCTTTTGTCAAAATTGTGTTTTGTGGCAAGTGCATGGGCGTTTTTTCGGGGTTTTGGCGCGGGGTTTTGGTACGGTAATGTTGTTCATCTTTGCCGGTGAATTTCGTGGATGTAGCGGGCGACGGGCAAATATTCTTCGCACCCGGACAGTGCCAGTTCGCGCGCGACGATGGTTTCGTCGCGGTGGCGGGCGCGGTCGTGCGGCTTCATGTAGTCGTAGAAGCAGCGGATGGCGGAGCGGCGTTCGCGTTGTAATCCCAATCCGTCCAGCCAGGCGGCGACGGTTTCCGCCTCGCGCGGGTATTCGGGGGTGAGTTTCGCCGTTTTGCGGTAGGGGCGCAGGCCGCGGTCGAGGTAGTCGAAGTTGCCGAAGACGTGCTGCGCGAAGACGAGCGCGCGGCGGTTGTAGTACATCAGCGAGAGGTGTCCGCCCGCGCGCACCCGCGCCGCGCACGCCGCGAGCAGCGCTGCGCCATCCTCGATCCATTCCAGTACCGCATGGCAGCAGGCGAGGTCAAAGGTCGCGTCATTCAGGGCATCTGCCAGCTGAAAGGCGTCGGCATGGACGAAATCCACCGCCAGACCCAGCGTCTGCGCCGCCGCGCGACCTTCATCGAGCAGCACTTGCGAGCGGTCGGCAACCACCACTTCATGCCCAAGGCTCGCATACCACAGCGCCATCTGTCCGGCACCGCCGCCGACGTCCAGAATGCGCAACGGCGCGCCCGCGAGCAACGGTGCCAGGTCGCGTTGCAACACGGCGAGGCGGATGCGGCCTTTCGTCGTCGCGTAAATATTTTTCAGGAAAACCGCGCCGATGCGGTCAAAATCAGACATCGAGGCGCGTCGGCAAAAACATCGCGTCGCCATAGCTGAAAAAGCGGTAGCGTGCGGCGATGGCGTGCTGATAGGCGGCGCGGATGTTGGCGTAACCGGCAAAGGCGCTGACCAGCATCAGCAGCGTCGATTCCGGCAGATGGAAATTGGTGAGCAGCGCATCGACGACGCGGAAACGGTAACCGGGCGTGATAAACAGATTGGTGTCGCCGCTAAACGGCGCCAGTTCGCCACCTGCCGCCGCCGACTCCAGCGCACGCAGACTGGTGGTACCGATGGCGACCACCCGCCCGCCGCGCGCACGGCAGGCCGCGACCGCATCAACCACGTCTTGCCCCACCTGCAACCATTCCTCGTGCATGACGTGCTCGGCGAGATTTTCGTGCCGCACCGGCTGGAACGTCCCTGCGCCGACGTGCAGCGTGACCTCCGCCGTCGCCACACCGCGCGCGCGGATGGCGGCGAGCAGCGCCTCATCAAAATGCAGCCCGGCGGTGGGGGCGGCGACCGCGCCGCTGTGTTTGGCAAACACCGTCTGATAGCGCTGCTTGTCGCTCTCCAGCGCGGCGCGCTCCAAATACGGCGGAATCGGCATCTCGCCCTGCGCCGCCAGCAACTCCGCCCACGGCGTTTCACTATAAAGGGCAAACAGCGCCTCGTGCCGCCCCGTTACCTGCACTTCCGCGTCGCCAAGGCGGATGACGCCGCCGACCTTCGGCGATTTCGAGGCGCGCACATACGCATTTGCCTCATGCGCGCTTTTCAGGCGCTCAATCAAAATCTCGACGCGGCCGCCGCTCGCCTTCTGCCCAAACAGCCGCGCGGGCAGCACGCGTGTGTTGTTAAACACCAGCAAATCTTCCGGCGCAAGCAGCTCCGGCAAATCGCGCACCATGCGGTCGGCAAGCTCAACCGCATCCACGGATACCGCCCGCGCGACCAAGAGCCGCGCCGCACTGCGCTCTGCCAGCGGAAAACGCGCAATCAACTCATCCGGCAATTCATACATAAAATCCGATTTACGCCACATCATGCCGCGCCCTCCAGCCAAAACCGCAAAAACCCCTCCAGCCATGCGCCGATTTCCTCGCAATGCCGCTCCTGATAAAGCCATTGCGAGGTGACCGTCTGCGCGCCGGGGCTTGCCAGCTCCTCGCTGTCGCGCGTGTGCCAATAACGAATCTGCTCAATCGTCGCCTCCGGGTGAAACTGAAAACCGAACGCCCGCCCGCCCAGGGAAAACGCCTGATTGGGAAAAGCATCGCTCGCCGCCAGTTTCACCGCGCCATCCGGCAGGGTAAAACCCTCGTTATGCCACTGAAAAAAGCGCTCCGGCATCTCGGCAAAAATCGAATTAAAGCCGTCCACCGTCGGATAGAGCGGATAAAAGCCAATCTCGACAATATGCTCGGCGTGGCGGGTAATCTTGCCGCCATAAGCCATCGCGAGCAGCTGCGCGCCCAGACAAATCCCCAGAAACGGCTTGCCTGCGTCCACAATGCCGCGAATCCATAGCAGCTCCGAGAGCAACGGCGGCAACGCCGGACAATCATTGGCGCTCATCTTGCCGCCGAAAACAATCGCGGCGTCGAACGCATCCGCCGCTGGCAGCGCGTCGCCCGCGAGCGGACACAACACGCGAAAATCCACATCCTTGTGTGTGGAAAGAAATTTCCCGATGAGACCGGTCGAACCGGCGGGATTATGCAGAACCGCCACAATACGCAGCATGAAAGAAAGCCCCTGATGATGAATGAATTAGAAGAAAAACGCGCGCTAATGTAGCGCAAAACGCGGGCGGGTCAAGCGGCGGCGCGGCGGGCGTTTACATACACCTTCCCCGCTATCCTGTATGTAAAACCGCTGTGCAGGGAGGGGCTTGCCCACCATGACGGAACACGCGGCTTTAACGGTAGGGCAAGCCCCACCCTACAACCGCCGGATGCCTCGCCCGAAAAATACCTGAATGCCTGAAGCCGTTCGCTGTTTACATACACCTTCCCCGCTATCCTGTATGTAAACGCGCCCCGACAGGCAAAAGCCGACTGGTTGCCGCCCCCGCCTGTCACCATTTGTGCTATGTTTTCAGTCCTGTTCTGCCGCCATCCTGAAGGAACGCCCCATGCCGTTTGCCGAGACCACCCGCCTGCCGCCACACGCCCCTTCCCTCTTTCAGCGCCTGCCGGAGCAGATATTTTCCCCGCTGGCGTCCGCCAACCGTCGGCAATACTGGCATCTGCTCTGCGCCCTCTACGACAAACGCTTCGGCCCGGATGCGCCGTTACCGCCAGGCAACGGCTTCTTGCTGCGCGAGATTACCAATGACATCGCCGCAGAAATTCAGCATCAGCAATGGGTGCTGGAGGAGGTCGAAGCGACGCCGCAAACGCCACTTGTCAACCGCGCCTACATGGTATTCAGCCGTCTGCGCGACAGCGGCTGGCTGCAGGTGGAGCGTGTCGGCGTGCGCGAGATGGTGACGATGCCGCCAGAAGTCGCCCATTTCATGAACCGCCTTGTCGAATTTGCCCACACCGGGCCGGAGTTTGTCTCCGGCAAAATCCGCAGCATCGAGGCGAATCTGCGGCTGCTGCTGGACGGGGATGCCGACGGTGCCTCCCTGCAGG
Organism: Cardiobacterium sp.; assembly: GCF_057314735.1. Taxonomy (NCBI): domain Bacteria; kingdom Pseudomonadati; phylum Pseudomonadota; class Gammaproteobacteria; order Cardiobacteriales; family Cardiobacteriaceae; genus Cardiobacterium; species Cardiobacterium sp. The sequence goes on along the minus strand of NZ_DBHKZK010000085.1, from coordinate 6,514 downwards.
AAGCGGCGCGGCAATCGCGCGCGCTGCTGGAGCATATCCGCATCGCCAGCACCCATGTGCGCGACTTGATGCGGGAAATCGGTGATATTACGGTCACGGGCGAATTTGTCCGCCGCTTTTTCGATGACTACGTCGAGCGCATTTTTATCGCCGATTACAAGGAGCTGCGCACGCGCGAACACCCGCTGGCACGGCGGCAAGAAATCCTGCGCCTGCTCGGCCACATCCGCCAGGGCGAACTGTGCGGACGCCTGCTGCACTGGTACCGGGAAAAACAGGCAGCGGGCGATGCGGCGCGGGCCGAAGCGCTGTTTGCGCGCGATATACAGAAAATCGAAGAATTGCAGCGCATTGACGAATACCTCAACCGCCTCGACGATGAAATCCGCCGCGCCAACCGGCAAGCACTCGCCTATCTGGATTACCGCCTGCGCGCCACCCTGCCGCTGGGGCAATTGATTGGTGCGGCAGTGGCGGCGGTCAAGACACACGGCGAAAAGGCCACCCGCCGCGCACCGTTTGCCTGCGGCGCGGCCATCAGTGGCGAGCGCCTGGCCCGCCCGCGTCAGCCAACCCGGCACACACCGCCGGATGCACTGCGCACGCGGACGATTTCACCGGAGCGGGCGGCCTATGCCCGCTTGGTATTACAGGCACGCGACCGCCGCGCCATGTCCTGGCCGAAACTCACCGCCTTTCTCCGCGCGCAGCTTGCCGGGCGCGAAAGCATCACTAGCGCCGACCTGCCCACCGACAGCATCGAAGCGGTACGCGCCCTGCAAATGCTCTGCACCGCCGCCACCGCGCATGCGGGCGCACCCTGCCCGCTACCCGGCGGATTCATCCTCCGCCGCGATGGCGACGCGGAAATGCCCTCGCCTGCCCTCTCGCACATCCCCTTCACCCTGACTAACCGGCACCACAGCACGGAGGAGCACACATGAGTTTCTGGGCAGACGCCGTCGCGGCAGCCGACGGAAAGACAGAAGCGGATTTCGAGCAGGCCGCAGACCGCCTCATCGGCGAACAAGTGCTGTACGCGGCAGACCTGCGCAGCAAAGCCGCTTACGCGCTCATCCGCGATTATGAGCACAAATTCCGCCAGGCGCTGGCGCCGTTCGGCTACCAACTGCAACTCAACCGCCAACTGCGTTACGCCTGCGCCATCCCGTGCCACCGCCACGACCACCCGGCAACCGTGGCACAAACCCTGCTCGCGCTGGTATTGCGGCACATCTTCGACGAAGAAACCCGCAGTGGCCACCACGACGAACACGGCGAAGTCGCCTGCGACCTGGTGACGCTCACCGTCAAATACCAGCAAATCACCGGGCGCGAACTCGAAAGCGGCGGCAAACTGCAAGAATTGTTGCGCTGGATGCAGCGCTGGGGACTGGCGCGCCTGGTGGACGATGGCGGCGACTATGCCGGAGCGGAGCTGCATCAGCCCTATGCCGTCATCATCCGCCCCGGCATTGCCGAAGTGCTGGGCGAGACCGCGCTGCTACAACTCGCCCGCTTTGCCGAGGCGGGCGCGGTTGCCGATGAAACAGCGGACGATAACAATGACGACGACCCGACAGCAGGAGAAGACGCATGAAAAAACTGAGCAAAATCCGCTTGGTACAATACTTCCTCTACGACACCCTCGACATCGACATCGGCATGAGCTGCGGCATCTTCGGCGCGAACGGCAGCGGCAAATCCTCGCTGCTGGACGCGGTGCAAACCGTCATGCTCGGCGGCAACGAAGGCAGCGGCGACGCCGGCGTCGCCTTCAACGCGCAGGCCGACGAAAGCAACCACAATAGCCGTAGCATCCGCGCCTATTGCCTCGGCCAATACGGCCACGCCGCCGAAGCGCGCCTACGCGACAGCGCCGACACCTACATCACCCTGATTTGGGAAGACAGCCAGACACAAGAGCGCCTCTCCACCGGCATCCACATCCACGCCGAAGCCGCGCAGGCGCGCGCCGTGGTGCAGGGGCGCTACATCTTCCCCGGCGAACTCACCCTGGCCGACCACCTTGACCACAGCGGCGACAAACCCCGCCCCAAAGCGTGGCACGCCTTCCGGCAGATGCTGGCGCAGCGCGCCCCCGGCGTGGAGTCCGCGGAGCTCGTGCACGAAAACGCCAAACGCTTCGTCGAAGCGTTGCTGTTCCAGCTACGCGGCAGCGGCGGCGTACCGAACGCCACCGCCTGGCGCCAGGCCTTCCGCTTCGGCCTGCGCATGAAATTCGACAAAAGCGTGGATGACATCGTGCGGCGGCAGGTGCTGGAAGCGCGACCAACCAATATCCACAAATTCCGCGAATTACTCAACACCTTTCAAGAAATGGCAGCGCTGGTACGCGAAGTGCAGACCAAACTGGCGGCAGCGCGCGACATTGAAGGCGATTTCGCCCGCGCACGGCGCTACCAGCAACAGGCCGTCACGCTGCACGCGCTGGCCGAAGACGCCGCCCGCCAACAGGCGGAGGCGGCACACCGCGCCGCCGTTGCCGCTGCTGAGGACGCTGCCGCCGCCTACCACGCCGCGGAAACACACCGCAACACTATCATCGCCGAACGGCAAACCGCCGAAGACGCCGCCAACCGCAGCGCGGCGGCACGCGACAACCACGCCTCGCATGGCGACCGCGCCCTGCTGCAAAACACCCTCGCCGCCACCCGCGCCCGCCTGCAACAAGACAGCACCCGCCTCGCGCGCGACCTCGGTGCCATCGCCAAAGCCCTCGACATCCGCGCCCCGGGCAGCCTGCTTGCCAGCGACGCCAGTACCGTGGCACAACAGACGCTGCGCACCCTCATCAACGACAAACAATGGGAAGCCGAAAACGTCACCGCCGCCGTACAACAAGCACTAAGTGCCGCCCTGTGCCAGTACAACGAACTCCTCAACGCCATGAATCAAGCAGGCAATGCCCTGACTGCCGCCCAAAAGACACTTGACGCCGCCAAAGACGCCGAGGCGCGCGCCGCCCTCGGCAAGGCGCCGCTCACCGACAACGTCCTCAACCTGCAACGCGAACTGGCGGACGACGGCATTGACGCGCTCCCCGTCTGCGACCTGGTGCGCATTGACAATACGGACTGGCAACCCGTCATCGAAGCCTACCTCGGCGCGGCCAACATCCAGGCGCTGCTGGTTGGTGCGGCCGACGAACGCCGCGCCTTCCAGATAGCCCGCAAAAGCCGTGCCTACAACAGCAAAATCGTCCGTGCCAGCAAATACACCAGCCAGCGCGACAGCCCGCCACCGGGCAGCGTTGCCGAACTCATCCGTGGCGACAACGCCGCTGCCGTACACTACCTGCGCGCCAAACTGGGCGACTACCGCCGCGCCGCCAGCGAGGACGAATGCTTTGCCCACCGCTACGCCATGACCACCGACGGGATGCTGCTGGCCGACGGCGAAATCGTGCGCAAAAAAACCGTCCACCCCGCCGACTACAAAATCGGCCCGGTCACCGCCGACACCCGCGCTGCCGCCACCGCGCAAGTGCGCGCACAAACGCAAGCCGTTGCCACCTGCCAGCACCACTACGACCAGCTCAAAGCCCTGCACAACCAACTCGCGCCATTCGCAGGCGACAGCGCGGACAAAATCGCCGACATCCACGACCGTTGCGCCCAAATCGCCGCCGACAGAGAGGACGAAACCCGCCAAAGCGCACGCCTGCAAGCGCTCGACACCGCCGAATACCGACAACTGACTGCCGCGGCAGAAGCCGCCGCCGCACGACTCAAAACCCTGTACGAACAACAAGCCACAGCAGCACAAGCCGTTGGCGCCGCCGAAACCATCTGGCAACAAAAACGCACGGAAACAGAACAAGCGGCAGAAGCCGCCGCAGCACAACGAGAAAAAGCCGCTGCCGCGCGCGCCCACAGCGACTACGACGCCGATACCGCTGCGGCAGAAGAACAGCGCCGCCCGCACATCCCCTTGCCCGAACGCCACGACGACTACGCCCGCCGTAGCCGGAGCGCCCGCGACAACAGCCAGCAAAAAGCCACGCGCGCCCTGGAAAAACTGGCGACATTCAGCCTCCACTACCGCGAAACCCCGCCAGCAGACGGGCGCGACGACTGGCACATCACGCACGCCTGGCTACAGAGCCGCATCCGCGACCTCGAAGACACCCAACTGCACCAATACCAAGAACAAATGACGCGCGCGCTCAACGCCGCGAAAACCACCTTCCGCAACGACGTCGCCGTCGCCCTGCACGAAAAAATCGAATGGATGCGCCACACCTTGAACCGCCTGAACGAAGCGCTGCGCCTCGCCCCGCTGTTTACCAATAACGAACGCTACCAGTTCCGCGCACAAGAACGGCCGGAAACCGCGGCACTGCTGAAATTCATCAAGGACATCGCCCGCTACGGCCCCGACGAAGACCTCTTTGGCGATGCGGGTGCCACCCCGCCCGTCTTTGACGAACTGATGAACGAAAAAACCGCCACCGGCATGGGTGCCGCACAAAACGCCCTCGACGACTACCGCGAGTTCTACCACTACGACATCGAAATCCTGCGCGAAGACCGCGCGAGCGGCGAAACCCGGCGCGTCGAATGGCTGAGCAAACGCATCGACGCCGGCTCTGGCGGCGAACGCCGCTCGCCGCTCTACGTCATCGCCGGCGCAGCATTGGCATCGGCCTGCCGCCTGACGCGCGGCGACAACAGCGGCCAGCGCCTGCTCGTCATCGACGAAGCCTTCATCAAAATGGATCCGGGCAACATCGTTGCCACCATGCGCTACTTTGAAGAACTTGGCCTGCAAATCCTGATGGCCAGCACCGGCGACGCGCTCGGCATCCTCACCGCCTTCCTTGACCGCTACTACGACATCCTGCGCGACGCCGAAACCAACGGCATCGTCCTCGACGGCCACGACGTCAGCGCTGCCACCCGCGCCCAATTCCGCGCCGACCTGCCCGAATTTCACCCGGAACTGCTCGCCGCCGAAATCAACCGCCAGGCAGACAGCAGCGCATAGGGACGGTTAGCGATTGAAAAATCCCCCTCCCCTGCAGGGCGAAGCCCGCAGCGGGCGGGTTCCCACGCAAAATGCGGGCGCATTTTGCGTGGGGCCCGGGGGAGGGCCGGGGAGGGGGTGAGCGATATTTATGGATGTGCTGAAATTCCGGTTTTTAACATTTGCTGCCTTCCTCCGGACCTTCTCCCATAGGGACTGGAACCGCCCGTGAACCACAACCATCAGGACAACACACCATGACCCCAAACACCGCCGCAGAACTGGCAAACCGGGCGCTAGCCAAACTGCTGCGCGCCGCCGACAAATACACGGCTGGCATCACGACGCGCCGCCCTGCCCTCTCCACCCAGGCGCTGGCAAACTACCGCCAGCTACCGCGGCTACAAGACAAAGAAACCTACGACGCCATCATGACAGAAGCGCAGACAGCCGGCGCGATTACCCTGACACGCCCGCGCCACGAACCACAAGGCTTCATCCAGCGCATCGAACTCGCCGACGCAGCCAAACTGGCGGCCATCCTCGGCCAAGAAACCCGCGCCGCACAAATCCGGCACGCAACAGAGACCCTTGCCGCCTGCCTCGCCGACTACCCGGTCCTGCACGACGTCCTCGCTGCCTGGGCAAAACTGAAAAACGTGCGCCAAACCACGCCGGAACACACCGCCCGCTGGCAACAAGCCTGCCAAATCGTGAGCTGGTGCCGCGCACAAGAACGGCGCGGCATCACCGAAATAGCGCTGCGCGACGCCAGCGCGCAACTGTTCCAGGACAGCAAACGCATCGAAAAACTGCTGCCCTGCCTGGACGTACTGCTCACCGGCAACCTCACCGGCGAAGCCCGCGCCGACACCGAAATCCTGCAAGAACTCGGCCTCTACCGCGAACCGCAACCCGTACGCCTCGCGGGCAACGTGCTGCTACGGCGTGAACGCGGCAACTTCCCGCCAGACGCGCCCTACAGCGCCTTGCCGCCGTCGGCCATCTGTGGCCTCGCGGCACAGCCCGCGCAAATCCTCACCATTGAAAACCTCACCACCTTCCACGGCTGGGCGCGACAACACAGCGACAGCAACACTCTCTGCCTCTACAGCGCCGGAATGCCCTCCCCCGCCTGGCGCGCCCTGTATAGCCGCCTGCTCGCCGAATTGCCGCCGGGCGTCCCGGTGTACCATTGGGGCGACATCGACGAAGGCGGCTTCCGCATCGCCGCGCTGCTCAGCCGTTGTGCCGCCGCGTGCGGCCACACCCTGCGCCCCTGGAAAATGCGCCCGGCAGAAATTCCTGCCACGCAGCACCGCCCCGCCGCCGCACACACCCTCGCACAAATGGCCAAATACGCCCGTGATGCGGGCTGGGACGAGCTCGCCCGCGAAGTGGAAACCGCGGGCATCGTCGCCGAGCAGGAAGGGTAAACTTGCTGCTACCAGAAGCTGTTTATAGCCATCTACCGAAAGCCTCATACGGTGTTGCGTCGCCTCGCCGTACAAAAGCGTACTGTCTT